>JBBKWK010000036.1:0-6146 GCA_037968915.1 Pontixanthobacter sp. | reverse complement strand
GGCACCCACGCCCAGCCGGTTCAATGCATCGACGATTTCGGACAAATTCGCCCCGCCTCGCATCATGCTGATCCGGTTGCCTTGTTCCTCAACCGAAAGATTGCTTGATTGTTCGACCGCGGTTTGCCCCTGAGAAAATGGTGCAGGCTGCACTACTTGCGGGCTTTCCTCGATCCGGACGATCAATTTACCGTGACTGATTGCCGCCGGGGCAAGCCGGACGGCCTGATTGATTACCACCGTGCCGGTACGGCTGTTGATGATGACGCGCGCCGGGGTTTGGGCCGGAGTTATCTCAATCATTTCGATATCGGCCATCATTGAGGACCGCTGGTCGGTGCCTGCGGGCATCACCAAGGCCAAGGTCACACCGTCGATAATCGTGGCGCAACTTGGATAGCGGCGATTGATCGCATCGCGCAGCCGCTGTGCGGTGAGGAAGTCGGCATTGTGTAGGTTGAACCGCAAGGTTCCTTCATCGGTAAAGCCGGTCGAAACGGCGCGTTCCACCGAAGCGCCATCGGCGATCCGGCCCACGGTCGAGACATTGACCGATAGTTTCGAGCCGTCGCGGCCCGATACGCCGAGCCCGCCAACCGCGAGGTTGCCCTGCGCCATCGCATAAACTTGTCCATCCGCGCCATAGAGCGGAGCCAGAATTAAGGCTCCGCCGCGCAAGCTTTTCGCTTTGCCCATGGTGGAAACGGTAATGTCGATCCGTTGGCCGGGTTTAGCGAAGGCGGGCAGTTCTGCAGTAATAATTACCGCAGCTGCGTTCTTCAGGCCAGGGCTGACGCCGGCTGGCAATGTCAGACCAAGCCGGCCGGACACGCCCTTCATTGCCTGTGTGAGGTATTCCAGATTGTCATCGCCGGTTCCCTGCAGGCCAACCACCACACCATAACCTGTTAGCTGGTTGGGCCGCACGCCCTGAAACGCGCCGAGATCGCGCATCCGCTCGGCATGGGCGGTAACGGGAGTCATCATGGCGGCGAAAATCAGGACCAGTTTGATAAGATAGCGCATCAAATTGCTCCTTAAAATGGACTGACGACGGCGAAGAAACGCGATAGCCAGCCTGGCTTGCTGGCCTGCTGGACAGCGCCCGCGCCGGAATAGATAATCCGGCTGTCTGCGACTTGCGAAGACAGCACCTGGTTATCGACATCGACATCGGCCAGACGGATGATTCCGGAGAATTGGACCCATTCGCGGCCCTGGCTCAATGTCATCAGTTTTTCTCCATGGACCAGCGCAGTTCCGTTCGGACGCACTTCGGCAATGGTCACTGCGACCACGCCGTTCAGCGAACTGGTTTGTGCCGCATTGCCTTTCCCTTTGAACGACCCGCTGGCCCCGGCATTAAGGGCATTGGGGTTCAAAAATGACAGCAGACCCGCAGATGGCGGAGTGATTGAGGCAGAGCCGGATCGGTCAGTGTTGCCAGTGATTGATTTCTTGGTGGTGGTGCTTTCGATCAGCAAAATGGTTAGCGCATCGCCGACTTTGCGGGCACGGGTACCCTCGTGATAACCGGAAAATCCGTCGTTCACGCGGAAGATCGCACCGTCGCTGGCGGCTAATTTCTGGATAAGCGGGGCAGGGGGCAAAGCGGCCTGAAAGCCCACTTCCGGTTTCCCGGTCCCTCCGCACGCTGTCAGCATCGCGGCCAAACCAAGGATCGGAAAAGTGTGAAGATACTTCATGGCATTTCTCCCGATCACAGCGTCTGGTTCGCATTGCGGAGCATCTCGTCCACCGCGCTGATCATCTTGGAATTGATTTCATAGGACCGCTGGGCCTCGATCATCTCGACCAGCTCCTCGACCACATTGACGTTGGATGCCTCCAGCATGCCCTGACGGATATTGCCGCGGCCATCTTGTCCCGCGGGGCCGGTTTCAGCTGCGCCGCTGGCGGCGGTTTCCATTAGGAAATTGTCCCCGGTGGCGCGCAGTCCATTCGGATTGGCGAAGCTTGCGATGGTCAGCTGACCCAGCTCGGCAGGAGCGGCTTCGCCTTCCAGCACGGCGGATACAGTTCCGTCGGTTGCCACGCTGACCGAAGTCGCGCCTTGCGGCACGGTGATCTGCGGCTGAACGGAAAAGCCTTGTGAGGTCACCAGATTGCCCTCTGCCGAGAGGGTGAAATTACCTGCGCGAGTGTAGCCCGTGCCGCCTCCGGGCAATTCGACCGCGAAGAAGCCGGCGCCATCCAGCGCCATGTCCAGGGCATTGCCGGTGGTGTTCAGCGTGCCTTGTGTGCCGATCCGGCTGGTGCCCTGAACGGCCACCCCGGTACCGAGGTTGAGGCCGGTCGCATATGCGGTTTCGCTGGTCGATTGTTGTCCAGCAACGCGTGTGTCCTGATACGCCAACGTGGCGAAATCGGCGCGGTCGCGCTTGTAACCAGTGGTCCCGATATTGGCGAGATTGTTGGCGATGACACGCATCCGCGTATCCTGTGCTTCCAACCCCGTGCGGGCGACTTGCAAAGCTGATGTCGGCATGGTGAAATTCCTCTCGGTTTAAGCGGGATTAGCTGCGCAGTGACATCAGCCGGGCTCCGGCTTCGTCCAACTCGCTGGCGGTGGAGAATAATTTGGCGCGGCGTTCGAAACCGCGCTGCGCCTCGATCATGTCGACCAACACCTGAGTGGTGTTGACATTGGATTGCTCAAGTGCGCCGGAAGTGACGCTGGCCTCCGCATCGGCGGGCAGAATGCCGCCGCCGATCACGCGCAGGAAACCGTCGAGATCCTTGGCGATCCGGCTGCCTTCGGCACTCGCCAGTTTAATCTGGCCAATTGTTTCTGGCGGAGCATTGGGCAGAGCAGGATCGGCCGCAAAGACCGACCCATCATCGCCGATGCTGATAGTGCGGCCGGAGGGAACGGTGATCGGTCCGGCATTGCCCAAGACGGGTAGGCCGTCGCCGTTTTGCAGCATACCGCTGGCGCTCACCGACAGATCGCCGCGGCGGGAATAAACTTCCGAACCGTCGGCGCCCTGCAGCGTCATCAGCGCGCCGCCGTTCATCACAATATCCAGCGGCTGGCCCGTCTGGATCATGGTGCCTGCCCGCATATCCGCCCCGTAAACGCCGCCACGGTTTATCGTGCGGGCTTCCAAAGAAGGTCCGACCAAAGCCAGCGGGTCGACCGTGAAGGTCTCTGCCCGAAAGCCCGTCGTCTGCGCATTGGCCAGATTGCTGGCCGTCACGCGTTGACGGGTCATCGCGGCTTCCATGCTGGAAAATGCGGTGTAGATCATGCGGTCCATGGCGATTAGGTCCGTAGGTTGATGATAGTCTGGGACAGCTGCGATGCGGTGTCGATCGCCTTGGCATTGGCCTGGAAATTACGTTGGGCGGAAATCAGCCCGACCATTTCCTCTGCCAAATCGACATTGGATCGTTCCAATGAGCCTGACAGGACCGAGCCATATTGTCCGACGCCAGGCAGCCCCAAATCGGGCGCGCCAGATGTTCCGGTGGCTTCCCAGCTAGATGATCCTGTCTGCCTCAGGCCCGTGGGCGAAAGGAAGCTGGCGAGTGCAACGCGGCCGATCGTGTTGACCGAACCATCGGTATAGGCGGCATTTAGCCGGCCATCGGTTTCGACGGTAACGCCTGACAGCGCTGCGCCGGCGGCATTGGTAGGCGGAATGAGCGCGTCAATCGTGGTAGTAGGATTTACCACCGCTCCTGCTGCATCAAGCTCGAAAATCTGCATCCGGTTGTTGTAGCCATCCTGCAGATAGCCACTGCCGTCGATCCCGAAGGAACCGTCTCGCGTATAGAGCGTGCGTCCGCTTTCACCGTTGCGGGTGGCGAAGAATCCGTCGCCGATGATGGAAAAGTCAGTCGATGTGCCGGTCTGTTCGATCGCGCCGAGCCCGAAGTCCTGCTTGATCCCGGACAGCGTCGCGCCGATTCCGCGCACCTGATTTGGCGCAGTGTTGGTACCGCCTGCTACCAGATCGGCAAATTCGGCCTTGCTCTTCTTGAAGCCGGTGGTTTCGGCATTGGCGATGTTGTGGGCGATGACGCCCAGATCGGTTTGAGCGTTTTTTAGCCCAGAAAGTGAGGTGTAAAAGGACATGAAACTTACTCCTGAATTAGGTTGTTAGTGGGTGTAGCGGCGCTGCCTTGCGCCGCGATCAGCGCATCCAGCTTGTTGGAAATCTGTTGCAAAGTGTCATTGGCCTTGGTGGCGCTGGCGAGGCTGGTGAATTGGGCCATCTGGGCCAGCATCTGCGAGTTATCGACCGGATCGAACGGGTCCTGTTGCTGGAGCTGCACTGTCAGCAAGCGCAGGAAATCCCCTTCACCCAGTTCACTCAGCGAATTCGCGGTAGCGGCCCCTTGCCGGACGCCATTGGCGCCGAAGGTGGTAATTGGTAATGTCGTGGTAATATCGGCCATTATTTGCTCCTCATCGTTTCGAGCATCAGTTGTTTGGCAGTCTGCATCGCCTCGACCAGATTTTGGTACTGGCGGGAGCTTTCCATAATCTCGACCATCTCGGCGGTTTCATTCACTGGGCTGTCCCACACATCGCCATTGGCATTGGCCAGCGGATGGTCGGGCGCGTGGCGGCGTATCGGCGCAGTGTTTTCGCGCATCATGCGGTCCACACGAACGGTGGAAAGGCCGGTGCTCTTGTCCATGTCCGCACTGAAGACTGCGCGGACGGGTCGGTAGACGGTGGCTTCGCTGCCCGCGACCGAACCTGCATTGGCAAGGTTGGAAGCAGCGGCATTCATGCGCACCAATTGCGCGGACATGCCGCGCTGGGCGACAGTGAAAAGGTTCATTGGCTGCTGGGCCATCATCAATCCCCCTTCAGCGCGCGAGTGATTGTTTCAGCGCGGCCTTGGACAAAAGAGAGGGTGGCGGAATAGGCGAGCGCATTTTCGGCGAAGGCCATTTGTTCGTTGGACAGCTCGACTGTGTTGCCATCGAGCGACGGCATCACCGGCACGCGGTAACGAGTAGCCCCGGCCATCGCCTGGTCACTGTCCATACCGTGCATCCGGGCATCCAGAGCAGCGCCGAAATCGATGTCGCGTGCTTTGTATCCTGGTGTCGCTGCGTTGGCGATATTTGAGGTCAGCAGCCCCATCCGCTGCGAGCGCAATTCTAGCGCTGCCCCGTGGATTCCGAAAATCGAACTGCTCATCTGCAAATCCTTCTGCGTGAAGTTTGTGCGTCATGATTAGCAAGGGCCGTGCCAATTGAGGATTTCTGCGGGTTTGCCCGGGGTCGACGCCGCTCAACCGGCAAAGTTATGCCGGATGCGGCAATTTCTCGCCTTTTTGCTGAAAAACGCCGGAGGAAGGCCGTTCTGCTGGTTGCAAGCAGGAGCAAGCACAGATGGATTTCGCGGCACTATGGAATTTGGAAAGCGCATGTGTCGTGCTGGGCGGGACCGTGGCGGCCACTTTGCTGCGGTCCGGGCGCGGCGAGCTTGGCGCTGCACTCGGCGCGATTGCCGGACTAGGCAGGGCAAGCTTCGATTTTGCGGCGGCGCGGGCGCAAATCGCCGGTCAGGTGGAGGAAATCCGCCATGACGGGATCTTGCGGGCCGGGCCGAATGTGTCGTCCGACGATGAAATTGCCCATGCCACCGATGCGCTGATCCGTCACCGTTCGATTGGTGCCGCGCTGGAAATGCATGAGAATTACAAGTCTGCGCGGATGGCGCGGCGCGCCAAAGCGCTGCGCGTGTTTGAGCAGGCTGGCGAGCTTGCTCCCATTTCAGGCCTGGCCGGAACACTGCTTGCGCTGAGCCAATTGCCGACCGACGGGCTGGAGCGTGGCAGCATGATGGGCGCGGTCGCGATGGCAGTGATCAGCACGATCTATGGTCTGTCGTTGGCGCATGTCGTGATCCTGCCGCTGGCGCGCTGGGTCGAACGCCATAGCGATGCGGAGGAGGCCGAACGCCAGCATCTGATCGACTGGCTGGCCGTGCAGGTTGGACCGCATTGCCTCCCAGCCAAACAAACGGCCGGGCCAGCTTCGCGTCCGGATCAGAGAGCGGCATGATCCTGCGCCAAATCCATGGCTGGCAGGTGCTGCTCGCGGATTTGTCGCTGATCCTGTTTATCACGACAGCAGCCACATTGGGCCAGAGCGATGAC
>JBBKWK010000035.1:0-14457 GCA_037968915.1 Pontixanthobacter sp. | reverse complement strand
ATCCCCAGCCGGGCCATCTTCTCCGCGCCCTTCGGCCCGATTCCGTGAAACCGGCGAACCGGCAAGGCAGCGACGAATTGCGCACCTTCACCGGGGCGGATCACGCATATCCCGTCGGGCTTGTTCTGGTCGCTGGCCAATTTCGCGAGAAATTTATTGTAGCTAACGCCTGCACTTGCGGTCAACCTGGTATCCTCCTGAATGCGCGCACGGATCAATTGGGCGATACGGGTGGCTGATCCAATTCCGCGCAAATCGTCCGACACATCGAGAAAGGCCTCATCCAGGCTGAGCGGTTCGACGTGCGGTGTGAAATAGCGGAAAACCGCGCGAATTTGCTGGGAAACCTCGCGGTAAGTGTCGAAATGGCTTTTGCAAAAGATCAGATCGGGACACAAGCGTTTGGCAGTGACCGAGGGCATCGCGGACCGAACGCCGAATTTGCGTGCCTCGTAACTGGCAGCGGCGACGACCCCGCGCCCGCCAGCGCCGCCCACAGCAACCGGTTTTCCGCGCAATTCGGGATTGTCACGTTGCTCCACACTGGCGAAGAATGCATCCATATCGACATGGATAATTTTGCGCAGACCGCTTGCTTCCTCGCCGTGTGTTCCGTCGCCATAATTGGGGGAAGCCGCCTGATCGCCGTGATCCATAGCGGGTGAAGATAGCCGCCATCCGAATTCTTCGGAACAAAAGATTGGCGGGGACGTCCAGTTTCAAAGTAAGACTGCCGGTCCTACAGCGCCTCATGCGCCGTTTTTGGCCAAGGGAACTTCATGGGAACTTCGAAATCCGCATTCCGCCCTGAACTGGGCGAGCGCGAACTTATCGCGATGATGGCGCTGCTGATGAGCCTGCAGGCGTTCGGCATCGATGCGATGCTGCCCGCGCTGGGTGCAATTGCGTCCGATCTCGGGGCTTCGGGCAATGACCGGCAACTGATTATCGCAGCCTATCTTTTGGGATCCGGCATGGGCGCGTTGCTGCCCGGTGCGTTTGCAGACCGGTTCGGGCGGCGGCCGGTGCTGGCCTTTGCAGTCATATTCTATTTCATCATGTCAATCGCCTGTTCGATGGTGAATGATTTTGACACTTTGGTGGTGATGCGGGCCATTCAGGGCTTCGGCAGTGCGGGGTTGTCTGTGCTGCCTGCGACAATCGTCCGTGACCGGGTCGGCGGTGACCGGATGGCGCGGTTGATGTCATTGATTATGATGACTTTCATGGTGGTGCCGCTGCTGGCACCTGCGGTTGGTCAGGCGATCCTGACCTTCGCCAGTTGGCGGGTGATTTTCGATGCTATGGCGGCGGCCAGCGCATTGGTGGGCTTGTGGGTGTGGTGGCGGCTGCCAGAATCGCTGACGCCTGAAAACCGCCAGTCACTGCAAATCCGCACCATCGGCATTAATATGTATCGCGGCGTTAGCGACCGGGGCGCCATTGGCTATGTGCTAGGCAGTGCGCTGGTGTTCGGGGCGCTATTTGGATTCCTCAATTCCTCGCAGCAATTGATCGGCGAAACATTTGGAGCAGGCGACGATTTCGCGCTGGTCTTTGCTGCCATGGTCATCGGTCTGGTGCTGGCCAATTTCACCAATTCACGGATTGTTGAAAGGTTTGGAGCGCGCCGGGTCAGTCACACTGCATTGCTGGCGATCATCGTAGTGAGCGGCGTGCAGGTGTGGTCTGCTAGCCAAACCGACCAGACATTGTGGCAATTCGTCCCGCTGATGTCGCTCAACCTCGCGTTGCTCGGATTTATCGGGGCCAACTTCGGATCGATTGCCTTGCAACCCTTCATGCACATCGCCGGGGCGGCATCATCAGGTCAGACATTCTTGCGCATGGTCACCGGCGCACTGCTTGGCGGGGTCATTGGACAGGCCTTTGACGGCACGGCAAGACCCCTCGCTCTGGCGCTATTGTTATGCGGATTGCTGGCATTAGTGTTCGTGCTGTGGAGCGAGAAGGGCAAATTGTTCCGGCGCCCCAATCCGCCCGGAACCAGACCTAAAATTCTTCCGGCTGAGTAATTTCCGCAGGCGCGGGCGGGCGGGCAAAGTCCCGGCGTGACCAGCGCGGCATTTCTGCGGGTGTCTTGGGCCAATTGATGAGGGCTTGGAAGAACGCAGCTGTTACGTGGCCGAGTTTGGCTGCACCTGAGATATAAATCCGGTGGTCCCAGGCCGCCGCGCCCTGCTTGCGAACCTTGCGGCCAATAGCCCCATAGATCCTCGCTGCACTAAGCACGGCCCAACGGCTACGGAACGGCAGGTTTTTAGCACCAAGCCGGGATGCTGCCTCATGCAGTTCCGCGATATCAAGCATCCGCGCGACAACACCGACCAGCTCGCTGCGGAACATCGGCTTCATATGCTGGCCGGGCGGAATGTCGGCTTCGGAAAGCCATTCCAGCGGCAGATAACACCGGCCCGCCGCGTCATCTTCCTCAATATCGCGGGCAATGTTGTTCAGCTGAAACGCAAGGCCGAGATCGCAGGCCCGGTCCAGCGTCTCTTCGTCCGTTTTGGGTACGCCCATGACCACGCCCATCATTACCCCCACCGCACCAGCGACGTGGAAGCAATATTGCATCATGTCCTTTTCGCTGCGCGGCCGCCAATCGGCCGCATCCAGCGCGAAACCGGCAATTACATCTTCCGCCATATCCCGCGTAATCGCGGATTCTCGGGCCACTTGCCCGAACGCATCGAACGCCAGGTCTGCGGTCGGCATCCGGTCAAATGCCCGGGCGGTGAGCAGTTTGATTGACCGCAGGCGCTTGGCGGCATCACCCTGGTCATCGGCATCGACTCTTTTGGTCCGGCCCATATCTTGCGCATCGGCAATGTCGTCACACCGGCGGCACCATGCATAGAGCAGCCACACGCGTTCCCGGGTCGATCGATCAAACAGTTTTGACGCCGCGGCGAAACTCTTCGATCCCTCTTCGATTGTTTCGCGCGCCTTCGCCACCAGCGATGGCCGCTGCCGCCCGCCGCCCGCTTGTTCCGGCGTGCTTCGCATAATGCTGGATGGGGCCAGCATGCGCCCTGGTTTCTTTGTCTCGGTCAGAGGTCGCTGGCTTTCATCTGGAAAATCGGAGTGTGCGGCGTGTAATTTTCCATTCGTTTCAGCAAAGTGTCGAGATTGTCGTCTGCGATCAGAATGCCCTGATGGATCGGACGAACAAAGCCGACCTCTGCCATATGGCGGTTGAACGCGATCAAATGGTCGTAAAAGCCAAATACATTGAGCAGGCCCACGGGATTGTTATGATAACCCAATTGTGCCCAGCTGACCGCTTCCCACATCTCGTCCATCGTGCCGACACCGCCGGGCAAATTGATGAACCCGTCAGACAGATCGGTGAACGCAGCCTTCCGTTCATGCATGCCGGATACAATTTTCAGTTCGGTACAATCGGTGTTGGCGATCTCGCTACCTGCCAGTGCTTCAGGGATTACTCCGATCACTTCCCCGCCATGCTCGAGCGCGCCAGAGGCAACCGCGCCCATCAGTCCCAGCCGTCCACCGCCGTACACAATGCCAATCCCACGCTGGGCAAGCGTCTCGCCAACGGAGCGGGCAAGTTCGATATAGCGCGTGTCTGCGGGGGAGGCAGAACCGCAGTATATCGCCAGGCGCTTCATGGAACTCATTACCCAGCCAAATCCTCGATCATTAATCCTGCAGTTGCTTTAGCGCTGCCTACTACGCCGGGTATACCTGCACCGGGGTGAGTGCCAGCACCGGTAAGGTAAAAATTGGGGATCACATCGTCGCGGTTGTGGCCGCGGAACCATGCACTTTGCGTCAAAACCGGCTCCAGACTGAACGCGCTGCCAAGATGCGCGTTCAGATCAGTGTTGAAATCCTTGGGCGCATAATGGAACTTGGTCACGATCCGGTCATGGATGTCGGGGATCAGGCGTCGGCCAATTTCATCGAGAATGCGCTTTTCCAGGATCGGGCCAATCTCGTCCCAATCCACCGCCAATTTGCCCATATGGGCAACCGGCACCAGCGCGTAAAACGTGCTCTTGCCGGGGGGCGCCATGCTGGGATCGGTCACGGTTGGATGGTGCAGATAGATGCTGAAATCCTGCGGCAACACGCCCTTTTCATAAATATCGTCCAGCAGCCCCTTATAGCGCGGGCCGAACAGGATCATGTGATGCGGGATGCCGGGCCAAGTTCCCTCCAGCCCGAAATGGACCACAAGCAAGCCAGGGCTATAACTCTTCCTCGCCAGCTTTTTCGAATAATCCTTGCCGCGTTTGCTGTCGGACAACAGATCGCGGTAGGAATGCATGATGTCGGCATTGCTGGCGACCGCATCGAAACGCTCGCGGTAGCCGCTTTCGGTCTCGACCTCGGTTGCCTTATTGCCGACCGTATGGACCTGCGTCACAGGATCGCCGAGCATCATTGTGCCGCCGAGCCGCTCGAAATGCCGGATCATCCCCGCGATCAGCCGGTTGGTTCCGCCGCGCGTCCACCAAACACCGCCGTCTTTCTCTAGCTTGTGGATCAGAGCGTAGATTGCACTGGTTTTCATCGGACTGCCGCCGACGAGCAATGTGTGAAAGCTCAAGGCCTCGCGCAGTTTTTCCGATTTGATATATTTCGAGACAATCGAATAGACGCTGCGCCATGCCTGATATTTGGCCAGCGCGGGCGCAGCCTTGATCATCGATTTAAAATCCAGGAAGGGCACGGTGCCCAGCTTTACGTAACCTTCTTCGTGCACACCGGCGGAATAAGCGAGGAAGTCACGGTAGCCCGCGGCATCACCCGGGGCGACGCGGTCGATTTCCGCAAGCAGCCCGGCCTCGTCATTGGAATAATCGAAATTCACCCCGTCGGGCCAATTGAGCCGGTAAAACGGCATGACCGGCATCAATTCGACATCATCGGCCATGTCGTGGCCCGACAATTCCCACAATTCCTTCAGGCATGGCGGATCAGTGACCACGGTCGGGCCTCCATCGAAGATGAAGCCCTCTTTTTCCCAAAAATAGGCTCGGCCACCCGGTTTGTCGCGGCCTTCGATCACGGTCGTAGCGATCCCGGCGGATTGCAACCGCATGGCCAGAGCCAAGCCGCCAAAGCCCGAGCCGATGACGCAGGCAGTCTTGCCAGTCGGCGCGATGATCGCCGCAGCGGAAGCAGACTTCACCTCCGGCGCCAAGGTGGTGATCGGGGGGCTATTCATCGTTTATTCTCCTGGGGGTGACGAGCGGACGTCCGGTGCTGGTCAAGGCGCGAACGGCCTTGCCAACAGCTACGGGCGGCTTGCCAATAAGGATGCGGGCCTTGTCGGAAAAGGTAGACTCGGCGGCATAGAATCTCTCGATCAAATCTTCTCGCAAGCGGTAAAACCGCTCGAATATACGGTAGCGTTGTTCGGGCTCTGCCGCTCCGAACAGCATTGATCCGAGCATCCGGTAATAGCCGGTCCGGGCCCAATGTCGGCGCGCCCGCGCCTCGATCAAAGCGGCCATTTGCGGACCGGGCAATTCCGCTTCTTCCGCAATTGCCAATGCGGTTTCGACCGCGAAGGGAAATGTATAGCTGGTCAGCGGATGGACAAAGCCGCCGCGTGCGCCTGCCATGACCACACCATCGATCCGCTGCTGCGCCTGATAGGCGCCGAAGGATCCCCCGGTAATTACCGGCAGCACGCCGGTTTCATGACCGATAATTTGAAATTCGCCACCGTTTGCCGAGCTTTGGCCCCAACCTTGCGCTCGGACATAGGCATCGATCCGGCCAGACAGGGCGCTGCGATCCAGCGCCGGCTCGTCTGCATAATATGTGTCTTCGACAAACAGGTCATTCGCGCCCAGCGGCAATGTGTAAACGAAGCGGTAGGCGCCGTGTTGATCCACCGCGGCATCCATGATGGTCGGGCGGGCGACGCCGTGCGGATGCGCCGTGCGGAAATGGCGGCCCATGAATACCTGCCAGCCGCCCTGTAAATGCTCCGATGGCACTGCGCCGCGGCAATCGATCACTGTGCGCGCTGAAATTCGTACGCCGCTTTCCAGTGTTATGCCGCTGGCATCCAATGACGTGACAGAGCAATTTGTATGGATGCTTTCCTGCGGCAATTCGCGCCGTAGGGTGGCGTCGAAATCAAGCGAGGCGAGGGAGCGGTAATGCGAACCCAGCTGGCGGTGATAGGCCGGGAATTGCACGTCATAGCCATGCCAGTCGGTGACCCGGAATCCCGCCAGCAAATCAGCGCCATCGCTTTGCGCAAGATCGCTGGCAAACCAGCTCCACCGGTGATTGCCGCCGAGCATCTCGCCCTGTTCGATCAGCATGACCGATATCTCCGGGTGGCGGCGGTGCAGCGCGAGCGCAATAAGCCCGCCAGCAAGCCCACCGCCGACGATGGCGATTTCGGTTCGGATATCTGCTGCGATATGATTGGAGCGAGCGACCATCTCCTATATCCCTAGGGTGCCATGTGCCGCCTAGCAATCACCTTGCGCATTGCAGAAGCTGTGCCACAACAGCTGATGACCAGTCGACTTCTCCCCCACCGCGCCGCCGTAATAGCCACGATCCTGCTGGTTTTGGCCGCTGCCGCAATCTTGCTGGCGATGGATCGCCCGGCAATTTGCGCGTGCGGCACGGTAAAATTGTGGCACGGCGTGGTCCAGTCCTCCGAGAACAGCCAGCATCTGACAGACTGGTATTCCCCAAGCCATTTCACCCACGGTCTGCTCTTCTATGCAGCGGGTTGGCTGCTGTGGACAAAATGGGAGGTATTCGGGGGAAAACCCGCGCGCTGGGCGTTACCTATTGCTGTGGTGGTGGAGGCCGCATGGGAGATTTTCGAGAATACGCCGTTCATCATCAACCGATACCGTGAAGTTACGATCAGTTGGGGTTATGTCGGAGACAGCATGATCAACTCGCTGGCCGACATCGGCTGGATGATCGTAGGATTCCTGTTCGCCGCGCGGGCTCCGTGGAAAGTCAGTCTGGGCTTGGCGCTACTCTTCGAGGTATTTACCGCATGGATGATCCGGGACAATTTGACGCTGAACGTGATAATGCTGGTCTGGCCGCTGGACGCGATTAGGCAGTGGCAAGGGATGGGATAGAGTTTTCTGCGCAGGAACGGAGTGGCTGTTCCAACGTTATGGCAACTAATCTTTGGGGATATTTACGTGATCAATCGCTTTGAGTTTGCTTTTCTTCCAGTCGCCGCCAGCTTCCTTGCTTTGACTGCGCAATCTGCTGCCGCGCAGGACGTTACGACCGGGGCGCGTCCTGTAGAGGCCAGAGCAGATGCCAGCGCGCGGCCAGCCACAGTCTTCGACGGCGACTGGGTCACGCTTGGCGTCGGAGTGGGTGTTGGCCCCAGTTATACCGGATCGGATGACTACACCTTGATCCCTGCGCCCATCATCCAAGGCAAAGTCGCCGGGATCGGTATAACTCCGCGACCTGCCGGATTGGCGCTGAATTTAATCGGCGATGCAGGCAATGATCAGGTCGGGTTTTCCTTCGGCCCGACTTTTCGTCTGCGCAATGACCGCGCCAACCAGATTGAGGACGAAATTGTCGAACTGGCGGGCGAGCTGGACACCGCGTTTGAAGTGGGCGTGGCCAGCGGGATCAGCCTGAAGGGGGTGGCCAACCCTTACGATAGCCTCAGTTTTGCTACCGATGTCCGGTGGGATGTGGCCGGCGCGCATAGCGGCATGGTGATTGAACCCAGCGTGACGTATTTCACTCCCCTCAATCAGGGGTTGGCAGCATCCTTGTCAGTCAGTGCCGCGTATGGCGATGACAGCTTCAACGATTATTATTTTTCAGTGGATGCCGCGCAAAGCATGGGCAGCGGATTGGCTGCCTTTCAGGCGGACGGCGGATTCAATTCACTCGGCACCAACCTGCTGCTGGCGGCGGATCTCGATGGTAATTTGCAGAATGGCGGCTTTTCAGCGGTGCTGATCACCGGGTATTCGCGGCTGCTGGGCAATGCGAAAAACACGCCCTACACCAGTGTGCGCGGCAGTGCTGACCAATTCATTGGCATTGTCGGGATCGGCTATACTTTTTGATCGAGACCCTCTCCGGAGTTGGGCTCCGGAGAGAGTTTGATCTGAAACAACGCCTATTTGGCGTCGTCTGCCTTTTTGGCTGAAGAACCAGATGCGCCTTTCGCTAATTGTGGGCGCGGCGCGGGCAATTTGGCGGTACGATCACCCGTTTTCAAATAGGTGTCGAACCACTGCATCATCCGCAAATTATAATCATAGCGCGCAGCAGCTTTCTGGTTGCCGTGACCTTCGCCGGGAAACAGTACCAGCCGCAGGGGTGTGTCCGGCTTGCGCACTTTGATGTTGCGATAAAGCTCGTAACTTTGTGTGGGAGAGACCCGGGTATCCTCGGCGCCGTGCATGATCAGCAGAGGGGTCTCCGCCTGTCCGGCATAGAAAATGGGGCTACGCTGCAGCAGCCGGTCCCATTCTTCCCATGGCCATTTGCGGTCGTGCACCAGATACATCTCGTTGGGAATGTCGGTGGTACCGAATCTGCTGATATTGTTGGAAATGCCGACGAACATCACGCTGGCGGCATATTCCTCGGAATAGCGGGTGGCGCCCCAGGCGCTGGCAAAACCGCCATAGGAACCGCCGGTGATCCCGGTGCGCAGCGGATCAGTGATCCCTGCGGCCACCAGCGCCCGCTTGCCGTCGACCAGATCGTCGAATTCCTTGCCTGCATAATCGCCCTGATGTTCCTTGGAAAAGGCGGTGCCATAGGCCGTGGAGCCGCGGTAATTGGGCAGGAACACGGCATAGCCCCGTCCCGCCGCGACCTGGCCCGGTTTGCTGTAATATGTCTGCCAGCCATTGGACTCGTGCGCTTCCGGGCCGCCATGAACGTTGAGGATTGTCGGTGCGCCGCCCTTGGGTGCGCCGCCAACCGGCTCGATCAGCACGCCTTCGATTTCGCGGCCATCGCGCGCGGTGTAGGTGATCGTTCGCTGAATACCCATGTCGATATCCGCCAGCCACGGATTGTGCCGGGTCCAACGATTGAGAGTTCCGCCATTTAGCACAAATAGCTCCGAGGGATGCGCCGGCGAGTGGGCTTCCACGGCGACAGTGTCGCCGCCTGCCTCAATGCTGGTCAGGATCAGGCCGCCGACATCGACTTCCTCGACGGAATTTCCATAGAACCGCAGCAGACTTTGCGCGCCCTTGTGGATGATTACTGCCAACCGGTCGTCTGGCAGCCATTCGGCGTCCACAGCCGCTTCGGCCGCTCCCAAATTCAGCGGCGTCAGTGCGCCCGTTTCCACATCGGCGAGGTAGAGCGTGGTCGCTGCGGGGTCATTCTTGTCGACCGCGGCGATCATCGACAAAATGGTGCCATCCGGCCCGATTTCGATGTCGCCCAGCTTGCCCGGCGTTTCGATCACCCGGCTTATTTTACCTGTAGTAAGGTCCAGCACCTGCACCCGCTTGGAAGTGTAGCTGTCATCGACCGCGGGGGTCGGCGCGCTCTGAATAATGGCCTTGGTGCCATCGGGCGAAATTGCAAATTGGCTCACTTCGCCCGGAACCTTCAATTCCTTGGGATCATTGTCCACATCCGTGCCGATTTTGGCGGAGAACATGCGATTGAATTTCGCTTCCTCTTCATAGACGACCGAATTGAAGCCAGCCTTGATTTGGGTAGCCCGCTGCTTGTCTTCCTTGGCACCGGTCAGCAGATAAATGGTGCTGCTGTCAGGCGAAAACGCGTAGGAATATATATTCGAACCATCCACTTCGGCCAACTTGCGGTGTCCGCCGCCATCCACCGGGATGCCCCAAACGGCGCGCTTTTCATTTTCTGCGGCCCAAATGAATGTGACCATCAAGCCATCGGGGGTGAAATCGACCCCGCGCACAGCCATGTTGGCGGGCAGGAAGTCGCGTGTCTGGTCCGGGCCATACGCCATTTTCAATTGCAGCGCGGCGCCGCCATCGTCCTCGCCGTCGGTGACATCGGGCGTACTGGCGGTGGTGTAGGCAATCCGGCTACCATCATGCGAAACGCTGATGGTACCGACCGTTTCCAGCTTCGCGACATCCTCTGGCGTCATCGGGCGGGCGGTTGCGGTTGCGGTTACAGAAACGGAGCCAAGCAAAGTGGCTGCGAGCAAAAGCTTGCGGGTCATTGGGAATTTTCCTCTTGCGACGAACGGGATTTTTTACAAGTCATAGCGAAAGTAGTTTCCAGTGCAACCGAAGCGCTTGTCGACATCGGCCCAGCGCGGCATGGTAGCGTTAAGGGGAACCAGGATAATGAACCACTTCACCAAATTTCTGAGCAGCACGGCGATTTTTGCTACGGCTTTTGCCGCGCAGACGGCTTCGGCAGAAACTACCTACATTCATGCCGGGTCGGTGATTGCCGATGCATCGGGACAGGCGAGCGGGCCAGCGACGATCATCGTGACTGACGGCAAAATCGTGTCGATCGAAGAAGGCTATCAGGACGGCCCCGAAGGTACGGTGATGGTCCACCTGCCGGACAAGACTGTGCTGCCCGGCTTGATCGACCTGCATGTCCATCTAACTGGCGATCCGGGCGGCGATTTCTGGAAGGAAGCGAGCGAGCCCGCAGAATGGGGTGTGGTTCTGGGGACGAAGAACGCGCTGAAGACACTCAAGGCCGGATTTACCACGGTGCGCGAGGCAGGCAGTGCGCAGCATACTGCATTTGCGCTACGGCGCGGGACCGCAGAAGGGATCATTCCCGGACCGCGAATTATCGCAGCCGGACCGCCGCTGGCGATAGTTGGCGGGCATGGCGATATATCCGGCTTCCTCCCCGAAGTTAATGCGCTGCTCGCCAGCGGATACAGCTGTACCGGCGCGGTCGAATGCGCAGAGAGGGTCCGCCGGGCGAGCCAGAACGGGGCGGACACGATCAAGATCACCGCGACTGGCGGCGTGCTAAGCCAGCAGGGACGCGGGTTGGAAGCGCATTTTACCGATGTGGAAATGAAAAGCATTGCCGAGACCGCCCATTCGCTCGGGCTAAAGGTGATGGCCCACGCCCACGGCGCACGCGGCGTGGAAGCGGCCGCGCGTGACGGTATCGACACAATCGAACATGGCACCTTCGCCGATGCGCAGGCGATCAAGGTGATGAAAGCCAATAACACTGTCCTCGTCCCCACGCTGATGGCGTTCAAGGGTGTCAGCGAAGGGTTGGGCAAAGGCATTTACACCCCCGTGGTAGAGGACAAGATCCGCATGACCATGAGCTTTGTCGGCAAGGCCGTGACGGAAGCCAAGCGGCAGGGCGTGACCGTGGCTTTCGGTACCGATGCCGGGGTGTTCGATCATGGACGCAATGCGGGCGAGTTTCGCTTGCTACGCGATGCCGGCCTGACCAACCGGGAAGCGCTGGCAAGTGCGACCACCATCGCGGCCAAGGTGCTTGAAATGGACGGCCAGATCGGCCGGATCGCACCGGGATATTCGGCAGATATCATCGCCGTGGATGGCAATCCGCTGGAGGATGTGACGGTGCTCGAAAATGTCGGCTGGGTCATGGCGCAGGGCAAGGTGGCACAATAGAGCGCATCGCGTCCGTCGAGACCATAGGACCTTTCATCGAAGCGCCGCAGACCGGGCTGCCGACCCCGTATAGCAGCGCGGCATTAACTGGTGCGCTTGCAGTCGGTTGCGACGTGTAATATCTGACCAAGACACTAATATTTGCAGGGGAAATTCATGACAACGCTTCGTTTCGTCCTATTGTCCGGTGCCGCTCTTTCGCTCGGTGCTTGTGCCACGGTCCAGCCGCCGGTTGCCGCAAATACCCAGCCCACGGTAGTGGCGCCCGCGTCGACAAGCGCCGAGCATGATGCGCTTTTCGCCATTTTTGCCGCATCGGACGAAGCCGATCTGGCGCTTAACCCGATCAGCGCGTTGTTCCGCGGGGATATGCGCTATGCCGACCGTATCGGCGACTTCCTGACCGATGAATATGTCGAGCAGACGATAGCCAATGCGCAGTCCAATCTGGCGGCGCTGGACGGGATCGATCGCGGCGCCCTGAATGCGACGGACAAGATTGCCTATGATGTGTTCAAATATAATCAGGAACAGACCCTGAAAGGCAATTCCGACGAAATCCGGGCGCTGACCGAAGTCCGCCCGGTGAACCATTTCAGCGGATTTCATACCTTCTATCCCACCTTTGCCAGCGGGAAGAGCGCGGCCCCGTTCAAGACGGTCGAGGATTATGACAACAATCTGAAGCGCCACGCCGATTACATCGCCATCGGCGGGCGGGCGATTGGCAAATTCCGCGAAGGCATGTCGACCGGCGTGCTCGAAACCAGCCTGACGATCCGCAATGTGATCGAACAATTGGACACGCAGTTGGCGATGCCGATCGAACAATCGCCCTATTGGGCCCCGATCGGCATGATGCCTGATAGTTTTACGGCAGCTGACAAGGCGCGGCTAACCGCGGAATACCGCAAGGCCACCGGCGACATCTATGCCGCGAACCGGCGGATGCGCGATTTCCTGCGCGATGAATATCTGCCAATTGCCCGCAAAACGGTCGGCCTCAGCCAGATGAAGGGCGGCGAAAAACTATATGCCCGGATGATCGAGGATACGACAACCCTGCCGCTGACGGCCGATTATCTGCACAATCTGGGCCTGTCGGAAGTCGCGCGCATCAAGAACGGGATGATGCAGGTCAAAGACGAGGTCGGTTTCAAAGGTACGCTGAAAGAATTCTTCGACTTCATCCGCACCGATCCGCAGTTCAAACCGGAAAGCCGGGCCGGGCTGACGCAGTCCTATTACGACATTGGCAAGATTGTGGACGCCAAGGTGCCCGAATTCTTCTCGCTGGTCCCCAAATCGCCGCTCGAAATCCGGCCCTACGAGGAATTCCGCGAGAAATTCGAGGCGGGCGGATCCTATCAGTCGGGCACGCCCAATGGTTCGCGGCCCGGTATTTTCTATTTCAACGCCTATGATCTGCCCAGCCGCACCACGCCGGGCATCACCACGCTGTATCTGCACGAAGGCGCGCCGGGGCACCATTTCCAGATCAGCCTGGCGCAGGAAAACGAGGCGCTGCCTGCCTTCATGCGGTTTGGCGGCAATACTGCCTATGTCGAGGGCTGGGCGCTGTATTCGGAAACCCTTGGTTATGAAATGGGCCTGTTTAGCGATCCCTATCAGCGGCAGGGGACGCTGGATGACGAGATGCTGCGGGCCATGCGGCTGGTGGTTGATACCGGGCTTCATTCCAAAGGCTGGACCCGTAATCAGGCGATAAAATACATGACCGACAATTCCGCCATGGGGGAGACCGACGCGACTGCCGAAGTCGAACGCTATATCGCCATTCCAACGCAAGCTCTGGCTTACAAGGTTGGCGCGCTGACCATCCAGCGGCTGCGCAAAAAGGCCGAAACCGCTCTGGGTGACAAGTTCGACATCAAGGATTTTCATGCCCAGGTGCTGGGCACCGGCGCATTGCCCATGCCGGTTTTGGAAAAGAAGATCGACGACTGGATCGCATCGCAGTAATTCGCACTAATCTTTTCGTTTAAAATCCTGTAACATGCTCTGCGACCGGTACGAAGTGGTCGCAGGGGATGGCACAACGTCACCCCTGATTTCGGGGATACGCAATGAGAAATTCCGCTCGCCATACTGCATTCTATGCGGCGCTCTGCATGATTGTGGTGGTCCTTACGCAGGCGATTTACATGATCAACAGCAGTGCCGAACTCGGCATTGACCCGGTGATAATCTGGACGGTCGAAGCGGTGACATTTCTTGGCATGACGATATTTGCGCTGATCACGCTGGCGAGCAGTTCGCGAGTACCACTCGCGTGGGCCGCCATCGCGATGGGCGGCCTGCTCAATGTGGTGCAGGTCGGGATGGGGCTGGCAATGTTTGGCCCGCTGAAAGACGCAGGCGAAGCGATGGCACCAGCATTCAGTGCAGTGCTGGCAGGGGCGTTCTTCTTCTACTTTGCCGGGAAATTCCTGTTCGGGATCGCCGGGATCGCGCTGGGGTGGGCGTTGTTCAAACATGGAATACCCATCGGCAAGATAATTGGCGGGCTGTCCGTTTTGACAGGTCTTGCGGCGGTCGGGCTGAATCTGGCCGCGATGGCAGCGGGCATGGGTCTGGCTCTGCCTGCCGGAGCGGCCGGAACGATTGCGACCTTTATGCTGGCGCTGTGCGCGCTCCTCACTGTCATGCGGCCAATCCGGACGCATTAGGAGTTCGGGCCCTACTGACGCCACGCTGGACCTTTGCCGCGCGCTCGGGTAACTGTCGCCCATACCCCGGGGAGGTCGCGTGACCTGAGAGGGGCGTTTCGCAGCGCCCGACCCGTCGAACCTGAACCGATTAGCATCGGCGGAGGGAGCGGGCC
>JBBKWK010000034.1:0-2666 GCA_037968915.1 Pontixanthobacter sp. | reverse complement strand
CGCCAGGCGATCATGGCCGATCCGGCTTGGGCCGAGGGCAACTATTACGCCCAAGACCAACGCCCCGATGCGGGCCTGTCCGTGGCCCGGATGGCCGCCCATATTACCTATCTGTCCGAGGCCGGGCTGACCCAGAAATTCGGCCGCCGGATGCAGGACAAACCCGATGGCAGCGCGGGCAGCAAAAGCTTCGGCTTCGATGCCGATTTCCAGGTTGAAAGCTATCTGCGCTATCAGGGCAGCGGTTTTACCCGGCGGTTCGATGCCAATTCCTACCTCTATATTACCCGCGCCATGGATTATTTCGATCTGGCGGAGGAGCATGACGGGCAGTTGGGGCGGGCATTCGCCGGAACTCCTGCGCGGTTCTGTCTGGTCAGCTTCGACAGCGACTGGCTGTATCGGACCGCTGAAAGCCGCCATGTGGTCCACGCGCTCAACGCGGCAGGCGCGCCGGTCAGCTTTGTCGAGCTCAGCGCGCCCTATGGTCACGACAGCTTCCTGCTCGACGTTCCCGCGCTCGACCGGGTGATCAAGGGATTTCTCGAATGACCCGGACCCACCTGCGCCCCGATCTTGCGGTGATTGCCGACCATATCGATCCCGGCACGCGGGTGCTGGATATCGGCTGCGGCGACGGGGCGCTGATGGCGGCGCTGCGCGATGAAAAGCAGGTCGATGCGCGCGGGCTGGAGATTGATCCGGCGCAGGTTGAACAATGCGTCGCGCGCGGCCTGTCCGTGGTGCAGGGCGATGCCGACCGCGACCTGTCCGAATATCCCGATGGGTCGTTCGATTACGCGGTCCTCAGTCAGACGCTGCAAACGGCCGAGCGGCCCGATCTGATGCTGTGCCAGCTGCTGCGCGTCGGGCGGCAGGCCTTCGTCAGTTTTCCCAATTTCGCCAATTGGCGGATGCGCGGCGCCTTGGTGTTGACCGGGCGGATGCCGGTAACGCGGCACTTGCCGGTTAGCTGGTACGAAACGCAGAATATCCACCACGTCACCGTGACCGATTTCCGCGAATTACTTCGCGACATGAAAGTGACCGCAGACCGCAGTTGGTTCTTCGCCGGAGACCGCGAGATCAGCGCCGCCGGAGCCAATTGGCGCGCCGAATATGCGGTGTTCCAGCTGAGCAGGTGAGTCGCGCCCCGGCTGAAAAGATGAATTCGCGCGGTGTTGAGGGTTACGCAAGTGACACATCCAACTTTTTGCTGTCTGGCGTATTAATCTCTTATCTGAAACGATTTTTTGGCGCGAAGTAACACTATGCCCTGCGTAGAAAATGAAAATGTTACGCAAGCCCCGTGCAAGAAAATCATGCGCTTTTAAAAACGAGTGATGCCGACAATTGGAAAGAGCCGCGCCCAGCCTAGCAGGCGTGCGGTGTGCAGGAAAATGGCCAAAAGTGGGTGTATGCAGCCCGTCCGCATTGAGGATTGAGGCGGTAGGCTTTGAAAGTCAACGAATGGGTGATGGGGTGGACGCCCCCCCGACGGCATCGATGTGCCATAATGGAGGTGTTTAACACCATTAGTGAGGAAGCGTCCGTGTTAGAAGTTAGCATAATTGGTCTTGATATCGCAAAGTCTGTTTTCCAGGTGCACGGCGCGGATGCGTCGGGCCGCGCTCTGCTGCGCAAGAAGGTCAGCAGGGCCAAGCTGCTGGAGTTCTTTGCTGCGCAGCCGCCGTGCCAGGTGGTGCTGGAGGCGTGCGGCGGCGCGCATCACTGGGCCCGCGAGCTTACGAAGCTGGGCCATGATGTCCGGCTCATCGCACCGGCGTATGTAAAGCCGTTTGTGAAGCGCCAGAAGAACGATGCGGCCGATGCCGAGGCTATCTGTGAGGCGGCACAGCGCCCGAGCATGCGGTTCGTGCCGGTGAAGACCGAAGCGCAGCAAGCGGCAGCGCTGGTGTTCCGGGCGCGCGACCTGCTGGTCAAACAGCGCACGCAGATCAGCAACGCCATTCGCGGGCACATGACCGAGCATGGCTGGATCGCGCCGCAGGGCCTGGCGCATATGAAGAAGCTGGCCGCGCTGCTGGAGGATCCGGAGGCAGTTCCGCAGGCCGCACGGCCAGTACTGAGAACCTTGCTGGACCAGATGGCAGTGCTCAATGACCGCATTGCCGAGCTTGATAAGGAGATCGCTCGGCGCGCCCGCGAAGATGAGACTGCGCGCCGGCTGATGACAATCCCCGGCATCGGGCCGATCACCGCAACGGCGATCACCGCGCTGGCGCCCCCGCCGGGCACCTTTGCCAAGGGCCGGGATTTTGCCGCCTGGGTTGGGCTTACGCCGAGGCAGCACTCGACCGGCGGCAAGCAGAAGCTCGGCGCGATCTCGAAGATGGGCGAACGCACGCTGCGAAGGCTGCTGATCATCGGCAGCAGCGCGGTTGTGCTTCAGGCCACCAGGCGCGGCGCACCACGCGGATCATGGCTCGAACAGATGCTGGCGCGCAAACCGCGCATGCTGGTGACGGTGGCGCTAGCCAACAAGACGGCGCGGATCGTCTGGGCAGTGCTCACGAAGAATGAGGATTACAGAGCTCCGGTCGCGGCGGCTTAGCCGTCAAGACCAGAGGTCGTCGGAGGACGTAGGCGGACGAAGGAGAGTATGGCAAAACAGTCGGCGAGACGGGATCGGAAGAACCAGGGCT
>JBBKWK010000033.1:0-3033 GCA_037968915.1 Pontixanthobacter sp. | reverse complement strand
GGCGAGCCGGATGGGCGGATTGATGCTCGGCTACGCGCAGGCGGGCGGCATCGCCGATATCGCCAAGGCCAAGCCCAAGGTTTTGTTGTCGCTGGGTGCGGACGAGGTGGATTACTCTGTTTTTGAGGGCGCGCTAAAGGTTTACATCGGCCATCACGGTGACAAGGGCGCACACAGCGCCGATATCATCCTGCCCGCCGCGTCCTATGCCGAAAAAGACGGAACCTACGTCAATACCGAAGGCCGTGTGCAATTTGCCGAAAAGGCCGTGTTCGCGCCGGGCGATGCACGCGAAGACTGGACGATCCTGCGCGCGCTGGCCGATGCGTTGGGTGTGAATGTCGGGTTCGATAGCCTCGCCGAATTGCAAAATGCAATGATCAAGGCGGTTCCGGCTTTGGGCGAAGAAGGTCTGGCGGATTACGGTGCGCTGCCGAAGGGCGACGCGAAGGCAAAAGCGGAAGGCGTTATTAGCTATCCGATCAAGGATTTCTACCTGACCAACCCCATTGCCCGCGCTAGCGCAGTGATGCAGCAATGCTCAGCTGAACTGCTGCACGGCGATGAATTGGCGGAGGCGGCGGAATGACCACCTTCTTCCAATCCCTTGGTATGACCTATGAATGGGCATGGGGCGTGGCGACCGTTGCCGGCATTCTGATCATCACCTTGCCGCTGCTGCTTGCGGTGGCGATGATCATTTATGTCGACCGCAAGATTCTTGCCGCAATCATGATGCGGCGCGGGCCCAATGTGGTCGGGCCGTTTGGTTTACTGCAGAGTTTTGCGGACGGTTTGAAGGTGTTCCTGCAGGAAACCATCATCCCCTCGGCGGCGAATAAGGGCCTGTTCCTGATCGCTCCGATCATCACCTTTACTGTGGCGTTGGCAGCGTGGGCGGTAATCCCGTTCAATTCCGGCGCGGTGCTGGCGGATATCAATGTCGGCCTGCTGTATGTGCTCGCGATCAGTTCGCTGGGCGTTTACGGCGTGGTCATTGCTGGCTGGGCGTCCAATTCGAAATATCCGTTCTTCTCCGCCATGCGCGCGGCGGCGCAGATGATTTCCTACGAAGTCTCGATCGGATTTATCCTGATTTGCGTGGTGCTGTGGGCCGGGACGTTCAATTTGAACGGTATTATCGAGGCGCAGCGCGGCCATGGACTCGGCTTCGTCAACGGGTTCTTCTTCAATCCGCTGATGTTCCCGATGTGGGTGCTGTTCTTCATTTCTTCGCTGGCAGAAACCGCGCGCGCGCCGTTTGATCTGACCGAGGCGGAATCGGAACTCGTGGCCGGGTATCAGACTGAATACAGCTCGATGAGCTTCGCGCTGTTCTGGCTTGGTGAATACGCCAATATCCTGCTGATGTGCATGCTCAACGCGATCCTGTTCTTCGGCGGATGGTTGCCGCCGGTGGACTGGGAGCCGCTGTATCTGGTGCCAGGCTGGATCTGGCTGTTCGCCAAGACCTTCATGTTTTTCTTCATGTTCAGCTGGATCTGGGCGACCGTCCCGCGCTTCCGCTATGACCAACTGATGCGTCTGGGGTGGAAAATCTTCCTGCCGCTCAGCCTCGCATTCGTAGTGCTGATCAGCGGTTATCTTATGGCAACGGGTCATTATTCATGAGCACCCTCACACATCTCATCAAATCCTACACCTTGTGGGAATTTCTGAAGGCGCATGCGCTGACCTTGAAGTATTTCTTCAAGCCCAAGGTGACGATCAACTATCCGTTCGAGAAGAACCCGCTTTCCCCTCGTTTTCGCGGGGAGCATGCGCTGCGCCGATATCCCAATGGGGAGGAACGCTGCATTGCCTGCAAATTGTGCGAGGCGGTGTGTCCCGCGCAGGCGATCACGATCGAGAGCGAACCGCGCGAGGATGGCAGCCGCCGGACGACGCGGTATGATATCGACATGACCAAATGCATTTACTGCGGTTTCTGTCAGGAAGCCTGCCCGGTAGATGCCGTGGTCGAGGGTCCAAACTTCGAATACGCGACTGAAACGCGTGAAGAACTGCTTTACGACAAGACCAAATTGCTCGCCAACGGGGACAAGTGGGAGCGGGCAATTGCCGCAAACCTTGAAGCCGATGCACCCTACCGCTAACGCGCGCGCTCAGGACCAACGGGGCTTATGATCCAGACTTTCGCTTTTTATCTCTTTGCGGTGCTTTTGATTGCCGCCGGTACGTTGACGATCATGTCGCGTAATCCGGTGCATTCTGTGCTGTGGCTGATCGTGTCGTTCTTCAACGCGGCGGGCCTGATGGTGCTGGTCGGCGCGGAGTTTATCGCGATGCTGCTGGTGATCGTTTATGTCGGCGCGGTGGCGGTCCTGTTCCTGTTTGTTGTGATGATGCTCAATATTGATTTTGCTGAAATGCGTGCCGGTTTCATGAAGAATTTTCCGCTCGGCATCGCGATCGCGCTGGTGTTGCTGGCCGAATTGATCCTAGGGATCGGCGCTTATCAAGCGGGCGCGCTTAAGCTCGGCACGCCCGATGGCAGTGCTGCGCCGCTGCTGCATAAAAGCAATATCGAGAATATCGGCGCGGTGCTTTACACCGATTATCTGTTCCTGTTCGAGGCCGCCGGTTTGATCCTGCTCGTCGCGATGATCGGAGCAATCGTACTAACCCACCGCGAGCGCGCATCGGGCCCGCACCGTGGCCATCAAGATATTGGCAAGCAAAACCGCCGCCGCCCAGAAGAGGCGACAATCAATGCGAGCCCCGAAGTGGGTAAGGGGGTTCAGCTGTGATTGGCATCGAACATTACGTAGTCGTCAGTGCGGTGCTGTTCGTGCTGGGCGTGTTGGGAATTTTCCTCAACCGCAAGAATATCATCGTCATTCTGATGGCGATCGAGTTGATCCTGTTGGCTGTGAATATCAATTTGGTCGCATTTAGCGCCTTCCTCGGCGATTTGACTGGGCAAATTTTTGCGATGTTCGTGCTGACTGTTGCGGCAGGCGAAGCCGCGATTGGCTTGGCTATCCTGGTCATCTATTTCCGCGGACGCGG
>JBBKWK010000032.1:0-5976 GCA_037968915.1 Pontixanthobacter sp. | reverse complement strand
GCCTCCTCCTCGTCAGCGTGATACAGGCCGATGGTCGCAGTTGCAGGGATTAGTTCCATCAGATGCGCGGGCGGCCGTTTGAACAACAGGGCGCGGATTGCATCTGGCAGACTTGCTGCATAATCACGCCGGGCCTTGCGGAGGGTGCGGCGCAAGCTTTGTTTGCTGTTCAAGGGTGCGTCTCGCATGATGTAAAGTGGCGGAACCACCATGGTCTTGCCTGGAGATCCTCTGACGCGAAAACGTCAGGTGGGCGCCATATGATCCGGAGCCCCGTACGAAACGTTACTCCGGGCAGGGACAGCTCCCTAGGAATGCTTATAGCCTCAGGGATGTTCGTCGGCTCGTGCCGAGCAGCCCCGCCGCCTCCTATCTAGGCGCTTGCAGCCTTGGTCTCAAGCTTATCCGCACAATTTTCGAGCAATTTCGCGAAACGTTCCAGCGCGGGGGCGAGATCGGGATCGTCTGTTAGGGCCCCAGATGAAGGTAATGCAGCGGGTGCCTCAACCAGTTCCTCGACGCGTTTTGCCAATATATCGCGCTCATCAGCGAAGCTTTGCTGCGTTTCCAAAGCAGCCGCCGCAGTTGCCTTCGCTTCGTGCAGTTCGTCGGCCAGCAATAGCGCGGCAAATAGCATATTTTGCGAATCCGGGCCGGCGGGGCTTCCTATTTGCTGCAGCTTTGCATCAATCGACTCGCCCAGCTTGGTGATATGCGCTTCTTCGCCAGCAGAGCAGGCAACGGTATGTTTGCGCCCACCTATCGTCAGCGTAACTTCGCTCACTTTTCCAGCCTTTCAAGCAAAACATCCAATTGTTTCAAGCTACTGGAAACAGTTTCGCGCAGGTTTTCGTGCTTTACGACGAGGCCGGAGACTGATGGCGGGGCCGGACTAATGCTGTCAGCCAACACGGCAATGCGGCCTAGCGCAGTCTCGATCCGTTTAACGGCTTGTTCGATCCGGTGTTCGCTCATGACGAGTAATTTACTCCAAGTTTCTCGCTTAGGCAAAGGGTTGCGAAGTCCTGTTGATAACGAACCTCCAACTCGTACTCTGGTTGGCTTCAAAGTCAGGGTTTAGGCCAAAGTTCGGGCCAAAGTTCGGGCCAAAGTTCGGGGATGGTCGTGGGTCCCGTCCTTGACCTTGTGGCGATGGTCCGCGAAGGCTTCGCGCGCCGGTTCAATGCCCGAATCGAGATTCGAAGAGGGGTGTCTAATTGATCTGGCGATTGGCCCCCGTCCCGGGCCGATATCGGCGCCTTCTGCACCGATCAATCAGGAGCCTGCCTATGAGCCTCGACCCGTCCCGCTTTGCACCTATGGCCAATGCCATCCGCGCGCTTTCGATGGATGCGGTGCAGGCGGCCAATTCAGGCCATCCGGGTATGCCAATGGGTATGGCCGATGTCGCGGCAGTGTTATGGTCCGATTATCTGAAATTCGATCCGGCCGATCCCAAATGGCCCGACCGCGACCGGTTTGTTCTGTCCGCCGGACATGGCTCGATGCTGATCTACTCACTGTTGCATCTGTCGGGCTATGCCAAGCCGACGATGGATGACATCCGCAATTTTCGACAGCTGAGCAGCCCCTGTGCCGGACATCCGGAGAATTTTCTGCTCGACGCTGTGGAATGTACCACCGGGCCGCTGGGGCAAGGCCTCGCGATGGCAGTGGGTATGGCGATTGCAGAACGGCATCTGAATACACAATTTGGCGATGATCTGGTCGATCACCGCACCTGGGTCGTGGCGGGCGACGGTTGCTTGATGGAAGGCGTGAATCACGAAGCTATCGGCCTAGCGGGACATTTGAAACTGGGCCAGATGATCGTGTTGTGGGATGATAACAACATCACCATCGACGGCGCGGCCAACCTTTCGACCAGCGAAGATATACCTGCTCGATACCGCGCAACCGGTTGGCATGTGGTCAGCTGTGATGGCCATGATACCGCAGATATTCGCCGCGCAATTGACGAAGCGATGGCGGACGACCGTCCCTCCTTGGTCGCCTGCAAAACGATCATCGGCAAGGGTGCGCCGAGCAAGCAAGGTACGTCTGCCACCCACGGCGCACCGCTGGGGGCAGATGAAATCGCCGCCGCCCGCAAGGTTCTGGGCTGGGAAGCGGCCCCGTTCGAAGTACCGGCTGACATTTTAGCGGATTGGCGCTCCACCGGTGACCGCGGCAAGGCGGCACATGCCGAGTGGCGCGGGCGACTCGAAAGCGATGCGGATCGCCGCGCTGAATTTGAAAGCTGGATGATGGGGGTCAGCGATCTTGCTGCCCCAGCTTTGGAAGAACATATTGCCGCATTGGCCGCAGAACCCAAAAACATCGCCTCCCGCAAGGCGTCTGAAATGGCGCTGGGGCCGCTGACCGCGAAACTGCCGCAATTAATCGGCGGTTCGGCAGATTTAACTGGTTCAAACAACACCAAGACGCCGTCGACCTTACCGTTCACGGCGGAGGATTACTCCGGACGGTATCTCTATTACGGGATCCGCGAGTTCGGCATGGCGGCGGCGATGAACGGGATGATGCTGCATGGCGGCATTGTGCCCTATGGCGGTACGTTCCTGATTTTCAGCGATTATTGCCGCAATGCAATCCGCATGTCGGCGTTGCAGCAGGTCGGCGTGATCTACGTGATGACGCACGATTCCATCGGGCTGGGTGAAGATGGCCCGACGCACCAGCCGGTCGAACAGGTGATGAGCCTGCGGTTGATCCCCAACCTCAATGTCTATCGGCCAGCTGATGCCATCGAAACGGCCGAATGCTGGGCCCTGGCGCTGCAAACGCCAGAAACGCCCTCGGTATTGGCGCTATCTCGCCAGAATTTGAAGGCGATGCGCGGTGAAGGGGACGAGAATTGGTCCGCCAGCTCCAACCGTTGTGCTCGCGGCGCATACCGGCTTCATGCCGCCACAGCGGTCCGCAAGACGATCCTGATCGCGACAGGGTCCGAAGTACAATTGGCGATGGAAGTTGCCGATCAACTGGAAGCCAAGGGGTTCGGCGCTGACGTTGTATCCATGCCTTGCGCGGAATTGTTTGATCAGCAAAATCAGGATTACCACGATGAAGTTCTTGGCGGTGATGATGTCCTGCGTGTTTCCATCGAGGCCGGGGTGACGATGGGTTGGGAACGCTATACCATGCGCGGCGGACTGAATATCGGGCTGGACCGCTTCGGCGCATCCGGCCCGGCAGAAGATTTATTTGCGCGCTTTGGCTTCACCGCCGATGCCATCGTTCTTAAGATAGTAAACAAAATCAACGGTTAAACAGGAGTATTTGACATGGCGACCAAGGTTGCGATCAATGGTTTCGGGCGTATCGGGCGGCTTGTTGCTCGGGCGATTTTAGAGCGGGACGACCACGATCTAGAACTGGTTGCGATCAATGATCTCGCCGATGCAAAAGCTAATGCGCTTCTGTTCCAATATGATTCGACTCACGGCCGCTTCCCTGGTGAAGTGACCTCGGATGGTGAGAGTATCACCGTCAATGGTAAGCGGATCGCCGTGACGTCAGAACGTGAACCGGGCAAATTGCCCCACGCCGCCATGGGAATTGAGCTGGTTCTGGAATGCACAGGTTTCTTCCAGTCACACGAAGACGCGAAGCCGCATCTCGATGCTGGCGCGAAACGTGTATTGATTTCCGCTCCGGCCAAAAATGTTACCAAAACAGTTGTTTATGGCGTAAACCACGACACGCTGACAGCCGATGATCTGATTGTTTCCAACGCCAGCTGCACGACCAATTGCCTCGCACCTGTAGCCAAGGTGCTGAATGATACGGTCGGCATCGAACGCGGATTCATGACCACGATCCACAGCTACACCAACGACCAGCGCATGCTCGACCAAATGCATAGCGATATGCGCCGGGCACGCGGCGGTGCGCAAAACATGATCCCGACCACCACGGGCGCTGCCCGCGCTGTTGGTTTGGTGTTGCCAGAATTGAACGGCAAGCTGGACGGCAGTTCCGTCCGCGTGCCGACACCCAACGTCAGCCTGATCGACCTGGTGTTCACCCCTAAGCGCGACACCTCGGTCGAAGAACTTAACAACGCGCTGAAAGCTGCGTCAGAAGGCGCGATGAAGGGTGTATTGTGTTTCACAGATCAGCCGCTGGTCAGCTCCGACTTCAACCATTTCCCTGCCAGCTCGACCGTTGACAGCTTGGAAACCTCGGTGATGGAAGGCAAACTTGCCCGCGTGGTGTCTTGGTATGACAATGAATGGGGTTTCTCCAACCGGATGATCGACACGGCGGGCGTCATGGCCGGCCTGATCTGAGGATCTGCAGATGACCGCTTTCAAGACCCTCGATGATCTAGGTAATGTCACCGGCAAGGTTGCGCTCGTCCGCGTCGATCTGAACATGCCGATGAATGGCGGATCGGTGACCGACACCACCCGAATTCAGGCCTCTGCTCCGACGATCCTCGAATTGGCTGATGCCGGGGCGAAAGTGCTGCTGCTGGCGCATTTCGGGCGACCCAATGGCCAGCGTAATTCCACCATGTCGGTCAGCATGACGCTGGACGCGGTGGAAGATGTGCTGGGCCGCGAGGTCATGTTCATCCCGGAAATCGCCGGGCCGGTGGTCGAACAGAGTATCGGCATCCTGCGCAATGGTGACATCGGCATGCTCGAAAACACCCGTTTCTGGGCGGGCGAAGAAGCCAATGATGCGGAATTCGCAGCGTCGATTGCGGCCAATGGCGATTTCTTCGTCAATGACGCCTTCTCCGCCGCACACCGCGCCCATACCAGTACCGAGGGGCTGGCGCATTTGCTGCCAGCCTATCCCGGCCGCGCGATGGAAAAAGAACTGAAAGCACTCGATGCCGCGCTCGGCAATCCCGAACACCCGGTTGCCGCCGTGGTGGGCGGTGCGAAGGTATCGTCAAAGCTGGCGGTGCTGGAGCATCTGGTTGGCAAGGTTGACCATTTAATCATCGGCGGCGGAATGGCAAATACCTTCCTTGCCGCGCGCGGTGTCGATGTCGGCAAATCCCTGTGCGAACATAATCTGACCGATACGGCCAATGCGATAATGGATGCAGCCGACCAGGCTGGCTGCACGGTGCATTTGCCTTATGACGTTGTGGTCTCGAAAGAATTTGCCGCCAATCCGCCGAGCCTGCGGACCTGCAATGTGCACGAAGTTGCAGCGGATGAAATGATTCTCGACGTCGGCCCGCAAGCGGTCGAGGCGCTGGCGGATGTTTTGAAAACTTGCCGCACGCTGGTGTGGAATGGCCCGATGGGCGCGTTTGAAACCGTGCCATTTGACGCGGCAACCGTGGCCCTGGCCCGCACCGCAGCAGCGTTGACCAGCGAAGGATCGCTGGTTTCCGTGGCTGGCGGCGGCGATACGGTGGCGGCGCTCAATCATGCCGGAGTGGCTGAAGGTTTTACTTATATTTCAACCGCTGGCGGCGCTTTTCTTGAATGGATGGAGGGCAAGGAATTGCCCGGCGTGGCGGCTCTCAAAGCCTGACTATGCGCGAAACACGGCATTTCTTCACAACGCCGTTCATTACTGATCGGCTTGCCAGCGAAGAGGGTATGGAGCTGCTCCGCAGCGCCGTACGAGCGGAACAGTCGCGCGATGCGGTCGGCGTCCGCATTTCCAACATTCATGGTTGGCATTCGAATACGAAGATGATCGAATGGGGCGGAGAGGCAGCGCGAGCTCTGGCTTTCAAGGCCATGCAGATGGCGGAAGACCAGACACTCGATGTAAAGTCGCCGGAGGAAAGCCGGGTCGGGTGGATTCCGGAAATGTGGGCCAATGTCAGCGGTAATGGCTCGGCAAACCAGTACCACACGCATCCCGGCTCATTCTGGTCTGCGGTAGCCTATCTTGATGATGGGTATGACGGCAGCGACGATCCTTCGTTGGGCGGAGAACTGCAATTACTTGACCCGCGAATGCCCATGATCCGCA
>JBBKWK010000031.1:0-12710 GCA_037968915.1 Pontixanthobacter sp. | reverse complement strand
AGCAGGCAGCCCGGCTCAACCGGATTGCGGAATTTCGCTTCTTCGATTGCCATGAAATAGACGAGCTTGCCGCTGCCTGCCAATTCCAGCGTTTCCATTGCGAGGATTGCCGCAGCTTGGGCCATCGCCTCGATTTGCAACACACCCGGCATAATCGGACGCCCTGGGAAGTGACCCTGGAAGAACTGCTCGTTGAAACTGACTGCCTTGATCGCGTGAATTTCCTCGCCAACGGTCAGCGATTGTACACGGTCGACCAGCAGCAACGGATAGCGATGCGGCAGGGCTTTGAGTATTTGCCCGATATCATAAGCGGGCGCGCCGCTTTCTTCACTCATAGCCCTGCCCCAAGTAACTTGCTGTAAATCAGCGGCCGTTTGGCTGCTGCGGTGCGGGAGCTGTGCCGTTCTGGGCAGCTTGCGCTGCTGCTGCAGCTTCCTGCTGTTGACGTGCTTCACGCGGCAACCAACCCGCTGGCGGCACCAGCTGCGCCGATGGCAACAGCGTGTTAATCTCGTTGATCACGTCCTGGGTGATATTGTATTTCGCATCGGCAAAGGTAACTGCGCCCGACGATGCATCGAGGATCAAGCTGATCTTCTTCTTGGCAGCAGCAGCCTTGACTGCTTCGTCCAGCTTGTCTTCGATCTGTTCCTGCACATAGGCGCGGCTGAGCGCAACTGGCTGGACCATCTGGGTCAATTCGCGCTGACCAGCCTGTTCAATCTGTTGGATCTGACCTGCTTGCTGTTGCAGAGTTGCCTGCGCAACGTTGGCCTGCTGGTCGGCGCGGAATTTCTCATACAAAGGCTGCAACTGTGCAGTCAGCTGATCGCGGCGAGTATTCGCCTGATCGATCTGAGCCTTGTAGGTTACCGGACGCTGTTGTTCGGCAACTTTGAACGCGTTGGCATTCGCCACTGCTGCGGGCAGACTGACAACTGCGATACCCTGCGCAATTTGCTGCGCAGCAACAGGGGCGGTGAAGACGGGGACCGAAGCGGTCAGAACGAGGCCAGCAGCGAGTACGGGTTTAAGAAGATTTTTCATTAGAATTGTGTTCCTACGTTAAACGAGAATTTCTTGGTGTCATCGCCTTCCACTGTTCTCAGTGCGTGGGCGAAATCGATCCGGAACGGACCGAAGGGCGAATTCCAATTGACCCCGACGCCCACAACAACGCGCGGGCTAGCTGAATTTCCAAGGAATACTTCCTCGAACTTTGGTGAACTGAAGATGATGAGAGGGTTATAATCAGTACCCATCCCGTCATTCGCCGCTGTCGTGGTCCCGCTGAGGTCAGGCAAGATGTACAGCAGATCGCCAGCGTCATTCCGTCCCTGAACTTCAATCCCGTTAGGAGCCGAGATCAGCTGAGGAGTGGTCACATTAAACAATGCGCCGACATCGACGTATACCGATGGCCGCAAGCCCAGTTCGCGCGCGCCTGATCCCAGTGGGATTTCCAGCTCTGCACGGCCGAGATAATAGGCATTACCGCCAATCGCATCATCACTTAGGAATGAATCGCGGTCGGTCACCACGACACCGTCAATTACCGATTGACGGATTACTCGAGGACCAACGCCGCGAATATCGAAACCACGAATTTGCGGTTCGCCGAGGAAGAAACGGTCAGTCAGCAATACATCATCGACCCCCGCTCCGCCGCGGTCCTTCAGACCCTTGATATAGCCGCCCTCGCCAGTGAAGGAGAGAACGAAACCGTTCAAGATATTGTAATACTGCGCTGCTTTCGCCCGTGCACGGACGTAGCGAACGGAGCCACCGAGGCCCGCAAATTCCACCCCGAGAGATGCAGACCTGCCCCGCGTAGGGCGAAAGCGGCTGTCGGTTGCATCATACGACAAGGACGCGCCAAGGATCGAACTGGTCCGGTTACCGATTGCGTCACACAAATATCGGCCGGCCCGCAACGGTTCGCACGTAGGGATCCCGTCACCATCGAGATCGAGAAAATAAGTCGCTTCGTCCAAGGAAACCTGATCATAATTGAACGTGTAGCTGCCGACCAGGGACATGAATTCTGTCAATGGAACCCCGACACGCAGTGAAGCACCGGTGGTCGATTGCGAGAAAGTGGTGTTCCGGTCACTCGAAGAGATCGTGTTGAAGCTGTTGTAATCGCGCCGGTAAACATCGATCCCGGCCGAGATATTGCGATCAAACACATAAGGTTCGGCGAAACTGAGATTGAACGAGCGCGAATAGCGTGAGTAGTTCACACTTGCGCCAACAGTCTGGCCCCGGCCACGGAAGTTCCGCTGCCGGATCGATCCGGCAAGAATGAAGCTCTCAATCGACGAAAAACCAGCCGACAGCTGCAGTTCGCCAGTCGGTTGTTCTTCGACATTGGCTTCCAGAATGATCCGGTCTGGCTCGCTGCCCGGCTTCTGTTCAACTTCGAAGTTTTCCTGGAAGTAACCGAGTGATTTAATCCGGTTGGTGGTCCGCTTTACCTGCAGGGTATTAAACGCATCCCCTTCTGCCAGGCGAAATTCGCGCCGCAGAACCTTGTCCTGGGTGAGTGTATTTCCGTTCACGTCCAGTCGTTCGACATAGACACGCGGCGCCTCGCGCAGGACGTAAGTCACGTCCATAGTGAGGTCTTCTTTATTCCGGTTAAAATTGGGCTGCACATCGGCGAAGGCATAACCGAACGTACCAGCCAATTCGCTCAGCTGCTCGACCGTATCTTCCACCGCTTTCGCATTATACCAATCGCCATCTTTCATGCGCAGATTGGTAGTCATCCGCTCGCTATCGAAATCGCGCAATTCGCTGTCGACCTTGACCGCTCCGAATTTATAGCGCTCGCCCTCCTCCACCACGTAGGTGATGATGAAATCGCGCTTGTCCGGGGTCAATTCAGCAACGGCAGAAACCACCCGGAAATCGGCATAGCCTTCGGTCAGGTAGAACTGGCGCAGCTTTTGCTGGTCAAACGCCAGACGGTCAGGATCATAGCTGGTGTTGGAACTGAGGAAGCTGGTGATCCGCGCCTGCTTGGTCACCATTTCGCTGCGCAGCGCGCCATCCGAAAACTGCTCGTTACCAAGGATATTAATTTGACGGACCTTGGACTTGGGGCCCTCGGTAATTTCAAACACGATATCGACGCGGTTCTGGCTTAGCTGAACCATCTTGGGTTCAACCGTCGCGGCGAACCGGCCCTGCCGCTTGTACAGCTCGATAATCCTCGCCACATCGGCACGGACCTTCGAACGAGTAAATATCTGACGCGGCGACAATTTGATTTCAGGGACAATCTTGTCCGACTTGATCCGCTTGTTACCTTCGAGGATAATCCGGTTAACGACTGGATTTTCCGTCACTTCGATCACGACATTGCCGCTATCATTGCGAACGCTAAAGCTGGAGAACAGCTCGGTCGCAGCCAAATCTTTGAGTGCTTGATCGGCATCGGCTTGGGTATAGATCTCACCGACCCGCAAGCGGATGTAGCTGAGGATCGTCTGCGCCTCGAGCCGTTCGGACCCGATGACCGAGATCGACTGAATGACATCCTGCTGCGGCAAAACAGACGCAGGCGGTTGAGGCGCCGCCTGTGAAGCTGGCGCAGCGGTTTGCTGAGCAAAAGCCGATGTCGGCATCCCCGCCAAAATACTCCCGCTCAGCAATGCTAGCGCGAGACGCGCGGCAGGTTTCATGTGTTGGTCGCCTGCCATTGTTCGTCCATTCATCGACGCGGGTATCCCGTCCAATTTAAAGAATAATTCGTGTTTCTACCAAATCAGCCAACTGAGCAATTTCCGCCCAATCAGCCGAACCGGCCTTAGAGTTTCGCCGCCCTTTGCCCGATGCCGCGCCCCCGATCAAGCAATGCGACGCGCCATCCCCTGCGCATTTATTCCCATCCTCGGCAAAGCTGCCTTCTAACTGCCGAAAATAGGCAACGAGATTATGTCATTCGCCGTGACAAACACCATGAGGACCAGCACCACAGCCATACCCACACGAAATGCCATTTCCTGACCACGTTGGCCAATCGGCTTTTTGCGGACAGCCTCAGCCGCATAGAAAACCAAGTGTCCGCCGTCGAGAGCGGGGATTGGCAGCAAGTTAATGAATGCCAAGTTAATTGAGATCAGAGCAATGAAGTTGACGAAGGGCAACGCACCGAGGCTCAGTTGCTCACCGGAATATTTGGCAATTTTTATCGGCCCGCCCAATTCTTTCACCGATCGGTCACCGCTTAGAATCTGACCCAGGCCGGTAATCATCATCCGCATCAAGCCGAAACTATGGTCGACCGAGAGCGCCATTGCCTCGCCCACGCCAACCGGAACATATTGCTGTGCCTGCGACGCTACGCCGAGCTGACCAATGCGCGATTCATTCCCGAATTGATCGGTCTCTGTCTTATCCATCAACGTCACTGGCAGGGCCAGTAGTTGCCCGTCCCGCTCGACGCCCAATGTAATTGCCTGCCCCGGATACAGGATCACCCGGCTCTGAATATCCTTGAATCCATTCATCCGGTCGCCGTCGATCGTTACAATCCGGTCGCCGACCTCGACCCCTGCATCGCGCGCCGCTGATTCTTCAGAGAAACTCGCCACGACATTGGTCGAAGCTGGATCGACCGCTTCCGGCTTTCCAAAAAAAGAAAAGAACGCCGCAAAGATTGCCAGCGCAATCAACAGGTTCATAACCGGACCGGCCAAGACTACCAACGCACGTTGCCACACTGGCTTTAGATGGAAGCTACCTTCGCGTTCCTCGTCAGAAAGTTCGCTTAACGCTGCCCCATCGGGCATGCTGACGGGGTTCATATCACCCTTGAACTGGACATAGCCGCCCAACGGTATCGCAGACAATTTCCACCGCGTGCCGCGTTTGTCGGTGAATCCGGCCAATTCCTTGCCAAAGCCAATTGAAAAGGCATCCGACTTTATCCCGAACCAGCGCCCGACCAGATAATGCCCCAGTTCATGCAGCGTAACCAATGGACCAAGCACCAGCATAAAGCCGACCAGCCACATCCACACAGGAGGAGATTCGAACACTCAGCAGGACTCCAGAATTTCAGCCGCCTCATGGCGGGCTTGGCTATCCACCGCCAACACATCCGCAAGGGTAGCAGGCGCAGGAGGGATATTTCGATTGAGGGCTTGTTCGACCAGTAGCGCGATCTTTGTGAACCCGATCTTACCAGCCAGAAATGCAGCAACCGCTACTTCATTGGCCGCATTGAGTATCGCCGGGGCCGCGCCGCCTGCTGTCACCGCATCGCGGGCCAGCCTGGTGGCGGGAAACAAGTGCTCGTCCGGCGCGAAGAAGCTGAGCTCACCGATTGCAGCGAGGTCTAGCGGCTCGCATGGCGTATCCATTCGTTTCGGCCACGCGAGACAGGATGCAATCGGAACGCGCATATCGGACGGGCCGAGCTGCGCCAACGTCGATCCGTCGAGATATTCGACCATCGAATGAATAACGCTTTGTGGATGCACCACGATTCGCAACCGGTCGAGACCGACGGGGAACAGATGATGCGCCTCGATAAATTCGAGGCCCTTATTCATCATCGTGGCGGAATCAACGCTGATTTTGGCGCCCATATCCCAATTGGGGTGCGCCACCGCCTGCGTTGGTGTGGCAGCCGCCAATTGGTCTGCATTCCAGGTCCGGAATGGGCCGCCGCTGGCGGTCAGCGTAATCCAGCGCACCTCGGCGATGTCATTGCCCTGGAGGCATTGGAAAATTGCATTGTGCTCCGAATCGACCGGCAGCAAGGTAGCGCCGTTGCGCGCGACTGCTGCTGTCATGACGTCACCAGCAGAAACCAGCGCTTCTTTATTGGCCAGCGCAATGGTCCCGCCCGTTTCAATCGCTGCCATTGTCGGGGCGAGGCCCGCGCAGCCGACGATTGCCGCGATGGTCAGATCAACCGGTCGTGCGCCCGCTTCGCACAACGCAGGTACGCCGCCGGCTGCCTCGACCTGACTGCCGGACAATGCTTCGCGCAATTCCGACAGGCAGCTTTCGTCGCTGACGACCGCAATTTCGGCGTCAAATTCGCGCGCCAACTGGCCCAGCTCCTTGGCGCTGCTGTTGGCGGTTAAGGCGACCACCCTCCACTGATCGCGGTTTCGCCGGATCAGGTCGAGTGTCGAGGCACCCACAGAGCCGGTCGCGCCAAGGATCGAGATGGATCGGACTGTCAAAACAGTGAACTCAAGACGCCGACCACCAATGCAACAGGCAGCAGGCCGTCGATCCGGTCGAACACACCGCCATGGCCGGGGATCAGGTTCGAGCTATCCTTCGCGCCCGCTTTGCGTTTTAACCAGCTTTCGAAAAAATCTCCCATTTGCGCGACAACCGCCAGAGTCGCGCCGATAATTGCCGCGCCAATCGCGTCATCCCACATCGCGTCGATCAGATCGCCGACCGTAAAATTTCCGCCGATGTAGTGAAAGGTTCCGGCCCATGCCGCGAGCCAAAGTGCGGCGAACAGCATCCCCCCAGCCAGCCCGGCCCACGTCTTGGACGGGGATATACGCTTGGCGATTTTAGGCCCGCCAATCGCGCGGCCAGTGAAATAAGCTCCGGTGTCCGTGGCAATCACAACCCCCAGCGCAGCAACCAGAAAATAGGAATCGAGCTGCGCGAGCACCGCTGCGGCGATGAATATATATGCCGCCCCGGCGAGAATTCCTGCAAGGCGAAATGGAATATTCGGCGTGGCCCTGACGACGAGCATCACGAATTCGACAAATGCGACCAACGCCACGATTGCGATGAATGTATCGAGCACATAGCCGCCAAGATACATTGCAGTTCCGGCCAACGCGAGCATGACCGCCGCCGATGCCAAGCGTACGCCCAAGTCGGGATTGCGCCTTGACGAGGGCACATCAGATGAAGTCATCTCAGCGTCCCCCATAGCGGCGCTCTCTCTGCGCGTAATCATCGAGCGCAACCTGCAAATGCTCAGGGGTAAAATCGGGCCACAACACGTCGGTAAAACTCATTTCTGCATAAGCCGCCTGCCATAGCAGGAAATTCGACAGCCGTATCTCGCCCGATGTGCGGATCAGCAGGTCGAGCGGCGGCAAATCGGCGGTATAGAGATTTGCGGCAATGCTCTCGGGCGTGATCGCGCCAGATTGCGCGGCGAGCGCTGCGGCATGCGCGATTTCCTGCTGCGCCCCGTAATTTAGTGCCACTGCCAGCATGCGGGACCCGCCTGCTGTCTTGGCCAGCGCGTCGTCCAGCATTTCGACAATATCCGGCGCCAATGCCTTGTAATCACCGATGATTTTCAAGCGAACATCATTGGCGATAAATTCGGGCAGATCGCTGATGATAAATTTACGCAGCAGCCCCATCAGGTCGGAGACTTCTTCTTCCGGCCGCTTCCAGTTCTCGCTCGAGAAGGCATAGAGCGTCAGACACTCGATCCCCATCGCTTCAACATTGCGCACCAAATTACGCACCGCATCCACGCCGCGTTTATGGCCCATCGCGCGCGGCAGATGACGCTGCTTCGCCCAGCGACCGTTGCCATCCATGATGATCGCAACATGTTTTGCCTTACTCACGAAGTCCAGCCCCGCTCATCCTGAGCCTTCCAAAGGATCACTGGGTCAGGATTTCCGTTTCCTTGGCCTCGGCAGCGGCATCGGCTTCGGCGACATAGTGGTCGGTCAGCTTCTGCACGTCATCTTCCATCCGCTTGCGCTCGTCTTCGGAGATCTCCTTCTTCTTCTCGTCTTCCTTCAGGCATTCCATGCCGTCGCGGCGCACATTGCGGATCGCGATTCGTGCTTTTTCGGCATAGGATCCGGCCAACTTAGCCAATTCCTTGCGGCGTTCCTCGGTCAGATCGGGGATCGGCAGGCGGACGGTCTGCCCGTCGGTCATCGGGTTCAGGCCCAGCCCTGCCTTCGCAATGCCTTTCTCGACCGCGCTGACATTACCCTTGTCCCACACCTGGACCGACAGCATCCGGGGTTCGGGCGCGGACACCGTCGCCACTTGGTTGAGCGGCATCAGCGCGCCGTAAACCTCGGCCACAACCGGATCGAGCAGCGTCACATTGGCGCGTCCAGTGCGCAGGCCGGACAGATCGCTCTTGAACGATTCTACCGCGCCCGCCATCCGGCGCTCTAGATCGGCTTTGTCATATTTTGCCATGTTTCAGGACTCCCCTTTCACTATGGTTTGGACACCTTCGCCCGCGAGCACCTTGGCGACATTGCCCCGTTCGCGGATCGAAAAGACCACGATAGGAATGTCGTTTTCCCGGCACAGCGACACGGCCGCAGCATCCATAACCTTCAAATTGTCAGATAGCACTTTGCTATAAGTAATTGTTTCAAAACGAACCGCGTCCGGGTTGGTTTTGGGGTCGCTGTTATACACCCCGTCCACGCTGGTACCTTTCAGCAAGGCATCGCAATTCATTTCCGCTGCGCGCAAGGCCGCGCCAGTATCGGTGGTGAAAAACGGGTTTCCGGTGCCGGCGGCAAAGATCACGATGCGCCCCTTCTCCAGATGCCGTTCTGCGCGGCGGCGAATGTAAGGCTCGCAAACCGTGGACATCGGGATGGCTGATTGCACCCGTGTCGGCACACCGATTTGTTCGAGCGCATTCTGCATCGCCAATGCGTTCATTATCGTGGCGAGCATGCCCATGTAATCGCCGGTGGTCCGGTCCAGCCCCCTCGCCGCTCCTGCCACGCCGCGAAAGATATTGCCGCCGCCGATAACCAGGCACACTTCCAGCCCGGTTTCCTTGGCCGCCTTGACCTCTTCGGCGAGCCTCGAAACATAAGCGGGATCAATCCCATATTCCTGCTCGCCCATCAGCACCTCGCCCGAAAGTTTCAGCAAGATGCGTTTGTATTGCGGGGCTGTCATAAGGTAGATCAATCCGGTTCGATGTGAGGCGTGCGGCTGTCCTTAGCCGGATGGGCATTACTGCGCAAAGGGAAAGCCTGTGGACGAGATAAAGGCGCGGCGGTTTCGCAAGAAATACGTCGTGATTGCAGCCGCGCTGATATTCGCACTTGGCTGCGGCAAAGCGTGGGCGGACACAATGGGGCACCCCACGGTCGAGCGAACCAGCGTCGTGATATCCGGGCTGCCCGCTGGCTCACCGCCGATCCGGATTGCGCTTATTAGCGATATTCACATGGCCGGACCGGACATGACGCCCGAACGCGTCGCTGAAATCGTCGCCCAAGTGAACGCGCTCAAACCCGATCTGGTCGCAATTGCCGGTGATCTGGTCAGCGAAAAGCGCACCGCCACCCATATCTACTCGCCGGAGGAAATCGTTGCCCCGCTCGGCAAGCTGCGGTCACGCCTTGGCACCTTTGTGGTGCCGGGCAATCACGACCATTGGTTCGACATGCCGGGCCTGACGCGGGAATTGCAGGCAAACGGCATCACTTTGCTGGCGAACCAAGCAGTTCAGGCCGGGCCTCTGGTGATCGGCGGACTGGACGATGCCTATACCCACCGGGCCAATGTCAGGGCCACGCTGGCGGCGATGGATGGACTTACTGGCGTGCCGATCATGCTCAGCCACAGCCCCGATCCTTTTCCAAGAATTCCGCGCTCGGTCCCGCTAATGCTCGCCGGGCACACCCATTGCGGCCAGATCGCCTATCCCTGGGGCGGATCGCCCGCGACCTTGTCCGATTACGGCGACCGCTACGCCTGCGGCCGGATCGACGAGAACGGTAAGGTTCTGGTGGTAGGTGCAGGCCTTGGCACCAGCCTGATCCCGCTGCGGATGTTTACCCACCCGACGATCTGGTTGGTGGAGTTGGTGCCGTTCTCAAGATAATTTCCTGCACAGGGCGCGCCGAACTTCCTATGTAGCCATCATGACATCTTTCGAAAAGCTCGCGCACCTGATTGATTAAATGGCTATTTCTGCTGAGAGGGACGGTGACGCTGACTTCGCCTTAGAAGGGAGTTTAATTCAATCTTGGGTGCGAAGCGCGATTGAAGCGTTGGAAGAAATGAAGACTCATCCAACCCCACACATCTGCAACGCGATATTCACTTACGTTTTCATCAATCTTCATGATGCGATGAAGTTACTAGGGGAGGACTTCCGGGTCATCGACAAGAGTGAATACATTCAAAAACATGGTCGAAACGAGGATTTGACCGAGCTTATCCGGGTCGCCCGCCATGTCGCGTGCCACAATACCTCAGGACATCACCAGACGCTAAGCAACGAAGGGTTGAGCTGGGGAATTTTTCCGCCCCAATTTGGTATCAGGATTGATGGCGAAATGTTTATGAATGGCACCGTCGACGACACTTTGTTAATCTTTGGTGGCGTTTCCGTATATATCGAACGAAACATCGTTCTCGCGATTAACAGGATACGCGACCAGCTTTTACTAAAGTTCGAACACAGGCTCGACGGACGAACTTAAAGCTCGGCAAGGGCACGCTCCAAGCCATCGCTCCCCTCCGCCATTTTCCTACACCCAACCAACCTGTTAGGCGCGCGGCACTACGTTGACGCTCTTTGAAATGTGAATCCTCGACATGCGGTATGGCCGCCTCACGCCTTCGCGAAATGTAGGAAATTTTCGCATAGCGCGGCATTCTATGATTTCAAATTTTGCGCGTGATGAATGTGTCCGTCCACCGCCCTCAAACCCGCAGAACTCCGGGAGTTTTCACCCCGGACAGCAAATGTTGGATGTGTCACTTGTGTAACCCTGTTCCGGAGTCAGCTTCCTACATTCAAGCGCAATACGGAGCACATACAGAACGGGCACAAAAAACGGGCAGAGTGACCATGCCACCCTGCCCGCCAATAATTTTTCAGAAAGCGCCTTGTTGGGGCTTAGCCCTTAACGGCGGCCGCCACTTCAGCAGCGAAGTCGCTTTCTTCCTTCTCGATGCCTTCACCGAGCTGGAATCGAACGTAGTCCGTCAAAGTGATCGACGTACCGGCGTCCTTGCCAGCCTTGGCCACCACGTCGGCAATGGAGGTCTTGTTGTCCATCACGAAAACCTGGCTGAGCAGCGCGTTTTCCTTGGCGAATTTCTTGATCGCGCCATCAACCATCTTTTCCTGCACTTCGGCGGGCTTGCCGCTTTCGGCAGCCTTTTCCGCAGCGATAGCGCGCTCACGTTCGATCAATTCAGCGTCGAGGCCGTCAGCATTGAGCGCCTGCGGGAATGCCGCGGCGATATGCATGGCCAGCTGCTTGCCCAGCGCTTCGAGCACATCGGCGCCCGCTTCGCTTTCCAGAGCAACCAGAACGCCGATCTTGCCGAGGTTGGTCGCCGCGGCATTGTGGACATAAGGCACCACGATACCGCTGGAAACCGCAACGCTCTTCATCCGGCGGACCTGCTGGTTTTCACCAATGGTCGCGACGTTGTCGGTCAGCTTGTCAGCCACCGTACCGCCGCCGGGATAGGCTGCGCCCTTGAGCGCTTCGACGTCATCACCGGCCACGCCAAGCGCAGTTTCGGTCGTCTTGCGCACGAAATCCTGGAACTGTTCGTTCTTGGCGACGAAATCGGTTTCGGAGTTCACTTCGACGGCGACGCCCTTGGTGCCCTCGACAGCAACGCCGACAAGACCTTCGGCAGCGGTGCGGCTCGATTTCTTCTGTGCAGCGGCAAGGCCCTTGGCGCGGAGTGCGTCAACCGCAGCTTCAACATCGCCATTGGATTCGTCGAGTGCCTTCTTGCAATCCATCATGCCCGCGCCGGTTTTGTCGCGCAGGGCCTTTACGTCAGCAGCGGTATAAGCAGCCATCAGTGTATCCTTTTTGAAATAGTTTCGAGCGCCAGACCGTCAACATGTGACGGGTCCGGCGCCCTAATTCGCATTTGTAATGTTCTGAATTCTTGCCGGATGTCGGCAAGATCAGAAGAAACTTAAGCGGTAACTTCCGCCGCGGCTTCTGCAGGAGGATCGATCATCGCACCGAAATCGGCACCAGAATCGGCAACCGCGCCGCCCTTGCCGGCCACGACTGCATCAGCAATCGCGTCACAATACAGGCGCACAGCACGGCTGGCGTCGTCATTGCCCGGGATAGGGAATGAAATGCCGGACGGGTCGACGTTGGTGTCGAGGATCGCAATCACGGGAATGCCCAGAACGTTGGCTTCCTTGATGGCGAGTTCTTCCTTGTTGGCATCGATCACGAACATTACGTCCGGGATGCCGCCCATGTCACGGATGCCGCCAAGCGACATTTCCAGCTTGTCACGCTCACGCGTCAGCTGGAGGATTTCCTTTTTCGTCAGGCCGGAGACTTCACCCGAAAGCTGTTCTTCCAGAGTCTTGAGGCGCTTGATCGAACCGGAAATGGTTTTCCAGTTGGTCAGCATGCCGCCCAGCCAGCGGTGGTTGACGAAATGCTGGCCCGAACGGCGTGCAGCTTCGGCAATCGGCTCTTGTGCCTGGCGCTTGGTGCCAACGAACAGAACCTTGCCGCCTGCGCGGGCAGTCGAAGTAACGAAATCGAGAGCGCGGGCAAACAAAGGTACGGTCTGCGACAGATCGATAATGTGAACACCGTTCCGAGCGCCGAAAATATACGGCTTCATGCGCGGGTTCCAGCGGTGTGTCTGGTGGCCGAAATGCGATCCGGCTTCAATCAATTGCTGCATAGAGACGGTAGGTGCCGCCATAAGATAATTCCTTCCGGTTGTTCCTCTGGAAA
>JBBKWK010000030.1:0-4187 GCA_037968915.1 Pontixanthobacter sp. | reverse complement strand
ATGATGGGTCTGCTGTCAGGATGGACCAACTGGCTGGCAAATGTGGCGGGAACGACTGCCGTCGCCATTGCCTGCGCAGATTTTCTCGGCACCATCAGCCCGTGGGTTGCCGCGCATGTGCCATGGGCTGCATCGGCAATCCTGATTGCGGTGACAGCAGCCAATTGGGCGGGTGTACGCGAGGGGAAGTGGATGCAGATTATCGGCACGGCCATCAAACTCGGCCTATTGGGCGCGGTCGTGGGTTTCGCGTTCCTAATTGATCCAGTAGCCGTGGCACCTTCGTCGGCGGCGGCATATGTCCCCGCACTGCCCGGCGGCATTGCCGGTTTCATTGCTATCGTAACCGCGCTCCAGATCATCCTGGGCGCATATGACGGCTGGTTCGGACCAATTTACTTTTCCGAAGAGGACAAGAACCCCGGCCGGAACATCCCGCGCGCGCTGTTCACCTCGGTATTCGTCATTATCGCCGTGTATTTGCTGGTCAATCTAAGTCTCTTTAAAGCGCTCGACATCGCCGGATTGCGCGCCTCAGAATTGCCGATGGCGTTGGTGATCGAGCAGGTATTTGGGCGGACAGGCAATATCGTTGTAGCCCTGATCGCGACAATCATGGCGCTGGTAACACTCAATTCGATCGTGATGCCGACGCCGCGCATCCTGTTCGCGATGGCGCGCGATGGGCTGTTCCTTCAGTCCGCGACGCGCGTCAATCGCGGTGGCACCCCCACCGTGGCATTGGCCATTTCGGCGTTGATTGCCTTTCCGCTGATCTGGTCTGGAGGCTTCATCTTCGTGTTCAAGCTGACGGGGGCGCTGTCGATCTTCGCCAGTTCCCTCTACTTTGCCGCCTTCTTCGCCCTTCGACGCAGCCAGCCTGATCTGCCCAGGCCGTTCCGCGCGGTCGGTTATCCGATCCTGCCAGCGCTGGCACTTGCGATCAGCGTGTTGCTGCTGATTGCCTTCATTGCCGCCGATCCGATCAGCGGCGTCTATATGGCGGGCCTGATCGCGATCTGCATTCCGGTTGGCATCCATCTAGGTCGCGTGCGAGGACGCGCCGCACTTGGTGACAAGCAAGCTGCATGAGTTTGAACAGGTAGATTGCTCCGCCTGTGGCAATCATTTTGGAGAAGACAGCATGAAACATTTTAGACCCGGCATTTTTGCGATGGGTATAGCGCTTGCAATCGGCTCGCCCGCCGCCGCTCAACCGGTCGATCCGGTCACCAATGCGCAGCAGTTGGAAGAAGCCATCGCACAGAGCCACCGAGCGTTGGAAGCGATCCTCAACGGTGATCCTAGCCTCTATCTCGCGCTGTTTGCTGACCGCGATGACATCACGCTGGGCAACCCGTTCGGGCCATTTGGTCAGGGTCGAGCCGCCGTCGCCGCTACGTTGGCCAACGCAGCGAATAAGTACCAGCGCGGAACGGCTCGGGTGGAGCGGGTCGCGCTCTATGGCGACGCGAACTTCGTCTGTCTGGTCGAGATCGAGCATGACCGCGCGCAGCTTTCAGGAAGTGATGACTGCTCCGAATTCAGCGTGCGCGTGACCAGCATTTACGAACGCATTGGATCGCAATGGAAACTGGTTCACCGCCACGCCGATCCCATCACCACGGCACGTTCCGCACAATCGGTAATCGGGAAATAGCCGCCCATGGAACTATTACGGATCAACCCACATCCCCGCTTAAGTATCCGCTATCGCGCTCTGGTTACCCAAAAGCAGACAGTCCGCTATCGGGCACGCTGGATCGGCACTCGAACGTCCTGAACGAGGGCGGTAACCAGACGTCTGACCGTGTGAATGGACTAAACGAAAAACTAAAAACCCCCCTGGGCAGTGCTAGCTTCAAAAACACTGCAGATTTTTTACAGCTTACTGCCAAGTTTTTGGTTTCATTATGGTCGCTTTGGATAGTTTTTACAGCAAAACCCGCTGAACTCTGCGGATGTGGTCAGCTTGGGAAGCTGCTGCTCTACCATTGAGCTACACCCGCGCGGCGGGCAATTGGCCCGCGTTGGCGCCTTTGCCGCAGCGCGTTGTTGCGGTCAATCTTCGATGCTTTATGTCTGCGCATTCAGCGAGGCCGAATTTGCTATCGGCTGGGCCGCGGCAATTCCGCCAGCTACGTTTGGCCAGAGAATCTGGGATACCGAGGTTTCTATATGACTAATCGCGTAAATGTTTCTTCCGGCTCACCATACGAAACGCAATTCGGGTTTTCCCGCGCTGTGCGCATCGGCGAGAGGATTGTTGTCGCTGGGACTGGCCCGATCGAGGAAGACGGCAACACCACACCGGGCGATAGTACCGCTCAGGCGGAACGATGCTGCATGCTGATCGTGAAATCCATAGAGGAACTTGGCGGAAGCGCCGCTGATGTTGTGCGCACGCGGATGTATTTGACCGACATTTCGCAGCAGGATGCAGTCGGAGTAGTTCATGCGAAGTACTTCGGTGCAGCGAAGCCTGCAGCCACGATGGTTGGCGTGGCCAATCTGTGCCGCACAGAATGGATAGTGGAAATCGAAGCCGAAGCCGTTGTAAGGGCATCAACATGACCGACCAATTCCAACTCACCGAAGACCAGCTTGCGATCCAGGAAATGGCGCAGCGGTTTACCGCCGACAACATCACGCCGTTTGCGGCTGAGTGGGACGAGAAAAAGATCTTCCCCCGCGATGTGATCAAATCGACCGCAGAACTCGGGTTCGGTGCGATTTATGTGTCAGAAGAATCTGGCGGCATCGGACTGGGCCGGTTGGAGGCCGCGATTATCATGGAGGCGATGGCCTATGGCTGCCCCGCAACCAGCGCGTTCATCTCGATCCACAACATGTCGGCGTGGATGATTGACCGGTTCGGCGGACAAGAGGTCAAGGACCGCTATCTTCCCGATCTGATAGCCATGGAAAAAATCGCCAGCTATTGCTTGACCGAACCGGGTTCGGGCTCCGACGCGGCCGCACTCAAAACCACTGCCCGGCTCGATGGAGACCATTATGTCCTCAACGGCACCAAGCAGTTTATCTCCGGTGCTGGGGTAAACGACATCTATGTCACCATGGTGCGCACCGGCGAGCACAAGACACGCGGCATTACCTGCCTGGTGGTGGACAAAGATACACCCGGCGTCAGCTTCGGCGCGCCGGAAAAGAAACTGGGCTGGAATGCCTCCCCCACCGCGCAGGTCGTGTTCGACGATGCCCGGGTGCCGGTGGCCAATCGTGTCGGAGGCGAAGGCGAAGGATTTGGCTTCGCGATGGCGGGTCTCGATGGCGGACGGCTGAACATTGGCGCCTGTTCACTCGGCGGGGCGCAGCGTTGTCTTGACGAGGCAATTGCCTACACCAAAGACCGCAAGCAGTTCGATACCCCCGTTGCCGACTTCCAGAACACCCAGTTCATGTTGGCCGACATGGCGACTGATCTGGAGGCTGCCCGCGCGCTGCTGTATCTCGCCGCAGCCAAGGTCACCGCAAACGCGCCGGACAAATCCCGCTTTTCCGCCATGGCGAAAAGGCTGGCGACGGACAATGGCAGCAAGATTGTTGACGATGCGCTGCAATTATTCGGCGGCTATGGCTATTTGCAGGACTACCCGATCGAAAGGTTCTGGCGCGATTTACGGGTCCATTCGATCCTTGAGGGTACCAATCAGGTCATGCGCATGATCGTGGGCCGCGATTTATTGCGCCAGTGATGGGCAGCGAATGACCAAACTACGTTTCGATATGGCGACGCTGATGGTGCCTGATTACGATGCTGGGATTGCATTCTACCGCGATGTTCTTGGCTTCGATCTGGTGAAGGATATTGACCTCGGGGCGGGCAAGCGTTGGGTCGTGGTTGCGCCTGATGGCGGCGCTCGGCTATTGCTCGCCGCAGCGACGTCGGACAGGCAATCTGCATCTATCGGCAACCAGACCGGGGAACGCGTCGCATTCTTCTTGCGCACCGACAATTTTGATACGACGCATGGGGAATTTCTGGCAAAGGGCGTACAGTTCCATGAACAACCGCGCCGTGAAGCTTATGGCATCGTAGCCGTATTTAGTGATCCATTCGGCAATCGCTGGGATCTTATCGAAGGCAAAGTATGACCGACGTCCTCACCCACACCCACGGCGCAGCCGGCCATCTATCCCTCAATCGCCCGAAGGCGCTGCATGCA
>JBBKWK010000029.1:0-5982 GCA_037968915.1 Pontixanthobacter sp. | reverse complement strand
GTGCCGATGGGCAGGCGTTCCTCGCATTCGGCCATAAAGCCGCCGTCGGAAATATTGCCCAATTGCGCGGTTAATTCGCGGCCGCAGCCGTCATCAACCACGATGTCCCCGCACGCTTCCCAGCGTTCGGGACGATGCCGATATTCCGGTTCTTGATGTGCAGTTTGAGCCATGTTGAAGATGTTGGCGGAAAATCCTTTATATTTCGTTGCCAAATAGGCGCGGCGGACAAGCCCGAGGCTGGACTTTCAGTTGATATGGCCGGGTGCCGCAGTCTGCGATGCCCCACTTGTTAGAATAACGACGCCCGAAAACACCTAATTTTGGGTAGGCATGCCAGCGGGGAATTCGATCACCTTCGGGCCGCCTCGCAGGGATTGTGCGGGCTGCGGGCCGCGCGGAGCCGGGGCAGCTTCGGCCATGACTGGTTTCGGTGCTTTCTGCTCTGGCGCTGGGGGGTTGCTCTGAACCGCCTGAATCTCGCGGGGGTCCGCTGCCTGGACTTGTGCACCGGGTTCGGCCGGATATTCGTAATCGCCATAATAGGCAGGCTCTGGCAGGGGATCGGCGTAGCCATCTTGCTCAAGCCGCTGATCCCTGTAGCGGCCCTGGGATCCAAGTTCCTCCACCTCAATGCGGCCTTCAGGTGTAATCAGTGCGTAATGATCGGGCAAATGGGCGCTTTGGCTGGCCAAGTCGCGGGACATGCTGGGGGCCGGGTGGTCCGGCAATGTGCCGCGCGCGTCAGAGTGATTTTTGATCGGGGTTGTATTAAACGCAATACCCGTGATGGCACCGGTCGTGGCAGCAAATATTGCTCCAGCCATCAGCCACGTCGCGACACGCATATTCACAATCTCCGCTCGAATTTGCCTCTGGCTAACTAATGCACGAAGGGCGAAATCCGTTCCGCAGAGAATTTTCACGACTTGGCCCTGTCGCGCCGCCCCGACCGCCCTTATAGCGGTTCAGCAACCGGCCCGTTCAAGCAACGCGCCCAATCAATGGAAATGGATATGGCAGACCTCTACCTCAAAAACCTGGAATCGGAGCGTAAGGCGCTGTGGGCCACCTGCCGGTTGAAGGGTCTGCCCAAGGACACACCGGAACGGCAACGGATCATGGTGCTGGACGAGCAGATCGCTGCGCATAAGGCGAAAAAGACGGGTTGAGCCCAGGCTTTCCGAGCCCGCTTCCGGCGATTGTTTCGGAACGATACGCCGCGCCGCCGCTTGGTTAGATACTATCTCAATAAACCAAGCAGGAGAGCTTTTATGTCTATCGCAAAAGTAACCGAGGTAATTTCATCGTCCACTGTCGGGATCGAAGACGCGGTCGCGCAAGGCGTGAAGCGCGCATCTAAGACGCTGAAGAATATTCAGGGCGTGTGGGTTAGTGATATCAAATGTGCCGTGAACGGTGATGCGATCACCGAATGGCGGTGCACCTTGAAGATCACATTTGTACTGGCCGATTAACGCGGGCAAAGATGTTAGAATAAGCCGGGCCCGTGCAGATGTATTTCTGCGCGGGCCTGGTTTTATTTATGCCAGCTTCGCGAGTAGTTTCTTGGCTGCTTCTTCGGACGATGCCGGGTTCTGGCCGGTAATCAACAGACCATCTTCCAGCACGTAGGATGCCCAGTCCTCACCTTTGGAATATGTGCCGCCCTGTTCTGCCAGCATGTCTTCGAGCAGGAATGGGACGACGTCGGTCAGACCGACAGCTTTTTCCTCGCTGTTGGAAAAACCGGTGACCTTTTTGCCTTTGACCAGCGGCGCTCCGTCCGGGCCTTTGACGTGACGCAGCACGGCAGGGGAGTGACAGACGGTAGCAACGGGTTTGCCATCGGCGATTGCGGCTTCGATCAACGCGATTGAGGTCTTGCTCTCGGCCAAATCCCACATCGGTCCGTGGCCGCCGGGATAGAACACCGCATCGAACCGGCTGGGGGTTACCTCGGAAAGTTTATGCGTGGTCGCCAGAGCTTTTTGGCTGTCGGTATCATCCTTGAACCGTTTGGTAGCGTCGGTTTGCGCGTCGGGGGCATCGCTCTTGGGATCGAGCGGCGGCTGACCGCCTGCGGGTGAGGCGAGGGTGATGTCGGCGCCGGCATCTTTGAAAACGTAATAGGGCGCGGCGAATTCTTCCAACCAGAAGCCGGTTTTCTCGCCGGTTTCACCAAGCTCGTCATGCGAAGTCAGGATCATCAGAATGTTCATGTATTTGTCCTTGGTCATATCGGGGGTTTGTCAGTGGGATATGCAAGGACAATGCGCGGCGTGGATGGCTGTTCCGCCAAATTTATCGACCGCGCGCCAATTTCACCAACATCTGGTCGAGCGCTTGCAGGAACTGTGAGCGGTCGGATTTACTGAACGGTGCCGGTCCGCCAACCACGTCGCTTACTCCGGCGCGCAGGTCCGCCATGATCGCCCTTGTTGCGATGGCGGCCCCGATGGAGGCGGCGGTGAACGGCTTGCCGTTGGGCGCCAGCACCTGAGCGCCCTGCTTGATCACTCGGTCGGCCAGCAGAATGTCTGAAGTGATCACGATGGACCGGGGGTCTGATTGTTCCGCGATCCAGTCATCCGCTGCGTCGAATGCGTCGGACACCAGCACACGGTGTACCATCAGGCTTTCCGGCACGCGGAATGGACTGTTGCTGACGATGTAGACCGAGGCGCGGTGGCGTGCTGCCACACGGTAAACTTCGTCCTTCACCGGGCAGGCATCGGCATCGACCAGGATGCGAATAGCTGAATCTGAGAGCTTCGTTGGTTTCACCGGCTATGCAATCGGCCGACCAGGGACACGAAGAATGCAGTGGACCAGCCGATCAGCATGATCCCGTTTATCCCTTCGATCGCAGCAACCAGCGACCATGCCTGCGGCAGGCCTTTGTCATCATAGCCAATGGTGGAGTAGGTGATGGTCGAAAAATAAACTGCCATTTGCAAATCAGGCATGGCCTCCAGCAACAGATAAAGCGCTGCATACGCCCATATCTCGATCCCGTGGAGGACGAACAGGCATAGCACTACACCAAAGGTTACCGAGACCCCTTTTAAAGAAGTTGGTGAGATATGCTCCAACCGCTCGCCCCGCTGTTCCAGACTTAGCAATCGTGCAAGTACAAGTAAGCCGGAGCCGTGAATTGCCACGGTCAGCAGGACCATCAGGGTCGAAATTGTCAGCTGGATCAACATCGGATTGGTAGTGCGTTGATCAGGCCAACCGGTCAATCCATCGGGAGTTCAATCCATCGGCGGGATCAACCGTTCTTCATATTTTCGAGGCCACGGACAGTGCCAGCTTTCAGCGATGGTTCGGATGCGTTGGTCTTCTTCTTTTCCGCCTTGGGTTTGCGGGCTTCCTTGTTCGATTTTTTCTGGCCTTTGGCCATGGCATTTCCAATAGGAGCGGAATGCCCCGCGAGGGAGGTACACCTGATCGATCAGATCACTGCCATGAAATCGTCCGGCACGCCGTTCATCCTGTGAGCACACTGTTGTCCATCGGGCGCGGTGGAGGCATGATGCAACGCATGATTACACCGAACCATATTACCCGAGCCGCATCTTGTACTTTTGCCTACGCAAGTTTGTTTCTTTTGTCCGCTTGTCAGAGCGGTACCGAGACCGGTCAGGTCCCCGCATTCAGCGGTATCGAGGCGGAAGAGGTGATCTATTTCACTGGCACCGAACCGTTTTGGGGCGGTGAAGCTGCGGCGTCCCAGCTGACCTATTCCACACCGGGAAATCCCGCTGGGGCAGTGATTACGGTTCAGCGCTTTACTCGTAACCACGGGCTCGGCTTGTCCGGCCAGTTGGGCAATGCGGCGTTCGATATGACCGTGACGCCAGGCGAATGCAGCGATGGCATGTCGGATCGGACCTATCCGATGACTGTGACGCTGAGCATCGATGGGAATATTCGCGAAGGCTGCGGCTGGACTGACAGGCAGCCGTTTACCGGGGCGGATGCGCCCTGACAGTTCGTCGCAATGGCGGTGCGGTTCGTCCTCAACATGCTGCAATACTGGAACTAAATTCCATTTGCATCCGTTAGGTGGTTGAACACGTAACTCTAATCGCGCCGCACGATGCAGCGCATGTTGCAGGAGCAACACAACAAATATTTTGAGGATCCACTATGAATAAATTCCCCCTGATGCTCGCTTCCGTCGCTGCTCTTACTCTTGCCGCTTGCGCGCAAGAACCTGCGGAAACCGATACTATGGCAGATGAAACCGCAATGGCTGATACCATGACCGCTGAAACCGGCACAATCGTCGATGTAGCAGTGGACAACCCTGATTTCTCGACTTTGGTGACCGCGGTGACTGCGGCAGATTTGGGCGCGACGCTGTCTGGCCCCGGTCCGTTCACCGTATTTGCGCCGACCAATGCGGCGTTTGCCAAGCTGCCTGAAGGCACAGTAGCGGGCCTGGTGAAGCCGGAGAACAAGGCGACGCTGGCGGGCATTCTGACCTACCATGTTGTACCAGGTAATGTGAGCGCAGAAGCGCTGACGAAAATGATCACCGATAATGCCGGCACCGCCGAGCTGACAACGGTCAACGGTGCCAAGCTGACGGCTAAGATCGTCGGCGGAAATGTGGTTCTGACCGATGCCGCTGGCGGCACGGCTACGGTCACAGCAACCGACGTTGCTGCATCGAATGGCGTGATCCACGTGATCGATTCAGTCGTAATGCCTGCCTAAGCGGGCTTGAACTTGAAACGACCCAGCGGGGCTGCTTTCAGGCGGCCCCGTTTCTGGGAAAGTGGCCCGGGCAAGCCTTACCGTTTCTTGACGAATTCCGCCCGCAGCACGAGGCCCTTAATCCCGGGATATCTGCAGTCGATTTCCTGCGAATCGCCGGTCAAGCGGATTGATTTGATTACGGTGCCTTGCTTCAAGGTCTGGCCTGCGCCCTTGACCGTCAGATCCTTGATCAGCGTCACCTGATCGCCGTTGGACAGTATATTGCCGACCGCATCGCGCACTTCCGGATTGCCTTTGTTTTCGGCCATTTGCCCAATTGCCGCTAACTCGCGGGCGGGCATCCACTCGCCGCTGGCTTCGTCATAGACATAGTCATCGTCATCGTCGCCAGTGCCGTTGGGAGTATCGTTCATGATCGGTCCGTCTGTTCAGGAAAGGTGAGACCTGCCGCCACCGCTTCAGCAATGACTTCAGCACCGGTTTGCATCGGAGTTTTTTGGGCGAAATCATAGAATTCGGGTTTTTCGTCCACGAATATCTGCTTATGAATCGCAAATGCGTCGCCCAATTCGAACAGGCCAGCGCAAAAGTTGTAATTGTCCGTTGGCAAAAAGCGAAAATACAGATTGCTTCCACAGGTCTTGCAAAATGCCCGCTCGGCCCAGTCGGACGACGGATAGATCGCAACATGCGCTTCGCCGCTCAGGGCAAAAGATGCGCCGCCAATGCACATGAATGGACCGCCGCCCCATTGGCGGCACATGGCACAATGGCACACCTCGACATGCGGTTTGGCATCAGTCAGTTCAATTCGGACCGCGCCGCACAGACACGTTCCTGCGGCATGCGGAATTGTCTCCGTAACTACGCTCATGACTCGCTCCTTGCTCAGCGCCAGAACGGTACCGCAACGGCGTGAATTGGCCAACCAGCATCGAACAATCAAGCTGCCAAAAACCCCGCCTGCTTTTAAAATTATGGTTTTGCATAGTTATGTGCTAGACCCTTGGGGCTGACGTCGAGAATACGACGGACTTCGACGATACCGGCCAGTTGGAAACATCTGGCCAACAGCGACGACTTCCTTTTTCGAAACGACCATAAGCACTTCTGCGTTGCAATTCTGCGCGCGGGAACACTCCGTTTCTCGAAGGGAAACAAATATGCCTACCGGAACAGTCAAGTTCTTCAATACCGACAAGGGCTTCGGCTTTATCCAGCCTGAAGACGGCGGCGACGACGCCTTCGTCC
>JBBKWK010000028.1:0-2599 GCA_037968915.1 Pontixanthobacter sp. | reverse complement strand
TTACTGGCGAACAAAATCCGCCGATGAACCGGTTTCAACCCATCGCGCACATCGGGCAAGGCGCGGCTGACGATCACGCTCATCGCGTAATCGAGATAGCTGGTCTTCATTTCGTCGACGATGTCGATCCGGGCGTATTCGCCAGAAGGAACCGGTGGGGTGAGGGTTTCAGTATCGTCGCTCAAGGGGGCTCTTTTCGTTGTGGGCCCACCCCGTTCATATCCCAGCGTTTAGCAGGGTAGGGGGAATATCCGGGCGGTGCGGTCTTGCTGCAAGCGGGATACGCCATCGCGCATATAACTGCCACTAAAACCCCACTTGAACCCGCCAATTTGAAGGGGTTTTCCACATTTGTCTGGTGTACAGCCGATTTGGCGCCTGTCAGAGCATATTCTGGCGTGTTCAATGGACATTCAGGCCGTACGAAGTAAATAATGTGCAATAGGGTGTTGGCCGGAACCACTGGCGACCCAAATCGTTTTTCAGGTCAATAAGGCCGTTCAATCTAATCCCGGGAGATACCCTGATGCTATCTTACACTCGTTACCCCGCCGTGCGCGCCAAACGCGCGGGATCGCAATTCGCGCTCGCCATTGCACTAGCATCGGTCGCAGCTCTGGGCGTAACCGCCCTCGAAGCGCCTGCCTTCGCTGCGAAGAAAGACAAGAAAGCCAAGAAGGACGAAGCGCCCAAGGCCAACTATTCAAAGGCATTTATCGCCGCCTATTCTCCGCTCAACGACCTCACAAAGGTTGAGCCGAAGGACAATGCCGCGATAGTCGCTGGAATACCGGCAATGGTCGCAGCCATCGAAACAGCTGACGACAAGTTTGTCGCGGGCAATTTGATTTACTCGACGGGCCGCGGAACAACCGATCGGGCGATGCAGCGCAGGGGCGTTGATATGATGCTCGACAGTGGGCAGGTTCCTGCAACTGCATTGGGTGAATATACTTTTCTGGCGGGCCAACTGGCCTATCAGGATGAAGATTGGGCGACCGCTCGCACGCGGATTCTAGCGGCAATTGCAGCTGGGTTCGTGGGAGCAGATCCAGAGGCGATCGTAGCGGAAACCTATTTCTCGCAGAATATGTATTCCGAGGGACTTCAGTATCTTGCTGCCGAGATAAACAAGCGCGCCGCTGCCGGTAAGGCAGTTGATCAGGCTTGGCTGAGGCGTGGAATTTCGGTTGCGTACAAAAATGACTTTGCAGAAACCGCGGCTGGGTTTGCCCGGATGAATGCCAGGCTGTTCCCGGCCCGTGACAGCTGGGGCGATGCGATTGCAATCGAACGCAATTTTGGCGATTTTGATAGCCAGGAAACGCTTGATCTACTTCGTCTTGCAAAGCGGACGGACAGCATGCGCAGCGAACGCGATTATGTTGACTATATCGAAGTTGCCGATGCGCGCCGTTTGCCGGGCGAAGTCACTAGTGCCGTAGAAGCAGGGCTCGCCGCAGGACTTTTGAATACCAGCGATGTCTTTGTGGCCGAAAGCCGAAGCACAGCTAAAGCGCGGCTCAGCGCCGACCAAGCTGATTTGCCCTCACTTGAACGTGATTCACGCAAACCGGGTTCCACGGCAGTAACCGCGACCGCTGCAGGTGATGCTTTCCTGAGTTACGGTAAAGCAGCACAGGCAGAAGAAATGTATTCCATTGCGCTAGGCAAAGCGGGCGTTGATGTCGAACGGGTCCTTACGCGTCTTGGCATTGCCCAAGTTGACCAGGGTAAAACCGTGGAAGCCAAAGAAACCTTCGCAAAGATTATCGGCAAGCGCGCGCCGATCGCGAAACTATGGACGGTCTATGCCGATCAAAAGGCTGCCCCGAAGGCCGTTGAGACCGCCTCTGTTATGTAAGGCTTGGCAGGATTATCAATTTTGGGGCGCGGGCTTCGGTTCGCGCCCCTTTTTACTGGGTTCGATTGTTTTCAAGTCAGCGCAGGCGCTTCGCGTAAAACTGCCCGTTATCGCGCCGCTCCAACTTGAAGTTGTCGAGTGCATTGAACATATCCGACAGCCGTTTGTAGCCATAATTACGAACGTCAAAACTCGACCGGTTACCCGCGATCTTGCCAATCTCGCTAATCGTTGCAAAGCCGCCTTCATCACGCTTGGCCGCGCGCCAAGCCTCGGACAGCAATTCGATTAATTCTCCGTCGACTATGCCGCTAACCTTGGCCGGGCTTTCAGCCGCTGGGCCGGCTTTGTCAGCAGCATTACTGCTGATCAGTTTCTCAATGTCGATGAAGCGGGTGCAAACTGACTGAAATGATGCGGGGGTTTTCGTATCGCCAAAGCCGTAAACAACGATGCCGTCTTGCCTCAGTCTCGTCACCAGCGGGGTGAAATCGCTATCGGATGTCATGATACCGAAGCCGTCGACTTTCCCTTGATACAATAAATCCATCGCATCGATTGTCAGCGCCATGTCGGTCGCGTTCTTGCCTTTGGAAACATCGAATTGTTGCTGCGGTCGAATGCCGAATTTATTGGTGATCTTGTCCCAGCTGGAAAGGTTGCCTTTGGCAAAATTTCCGTAAGCACGGCGGATATTCACCTGGCCCAATTCGGCCATGACCGTCAGCGCGGGAT
>JBBKWK010000027.1:0-2757 GCA_037968915.1 Pontixanthobacter sp. | reverse complement strand
CGAATGGGCAATGCACAGCATCGCGTCATGCGCCGAATGAACGTGCGGATCGGCGAAATTAGCAGGGTTGGTGGCGACCAGCGGCAGATCGCGGGCATAGGCGAGATCGATCAAGGCTGGCTCTGCCGCGTCCTGCGCTGCATCTTTGAGCCGGGCGAGCTCGAGATACAGGCGCCCCGGAAACAGCCCCTGCAGCCGGTCGAGCAGCGCCTCTGCATGGTCTTGCTGACCCTGAGCCAGCATCCGCGATACCCCGCCCTCGCCCGCGCCGGTGAGCGCGATGAGCCCATCCGAGTGACCTTCAAGATCGCTCAGGCGGACATGGGGTTCAAATTCGAGCGGTCGGCCAAGATGTGCATGGCTGACCAGATGGCACAGATTGTCGTACCCGGTTTCGTCCTGCGCAAACAGCGGGAGATAATCGACTTGCTTGCCTTCCTTGTCCCGCGCAATACCCAGCAAGGTGCCGATAATCGGCTGGATACCCTCGCTGAAGCACGCAGATGCAAAGGCGACGACGCCGTAGAGTCCGTTACGGTCACAAATCGCGATGGCAGGAAAACCGCGCTCCTTCGCCAGTTTGGCAATCGCCTTGGGGTCCACGGCTCCCTCAAGCAGGGAATAGGACGACATGACTCGCAAAGGCACAAAAGGGGCAAAGGACATGGATTGAGATTAGGTTTTTGTCGGCGATTTGGAAGGGGGACGGGCCGAACTATCCCCTGTGGTCATTCGGGCTGGACTTTTTCACCCTTGGCCGCCGCAATTTTCTTCCGCGTATCACGGATGCTCGACCACGCCCCGTAAACAATCAGCGCGGCGAGGAAAATCCATACCCACACCGGGATATTACGCCCGGCAATCGCCAGATAGATATAGGCTGACACGAAAAAGAAACCCGCGCACATTGTCGGCAGGAGAGTCGACTTACCGGCCCGGGCATTACGCACCAGCCAGCCAATCGACAGCAGAAAAAACGGGATCGCCCCGACATAGATCGCACCGAAGATATAGGGGTTCACCCCATAGTCGGCGCCTAGCGACAAAAACCACTGGTTGATCGATTCAAGCATATTATTCTGTTCGCACGAGCGGCGCGAAGGTTACAGTAATTTCTCGATATCCTTGGCAATGGCTTCCGGCCGGTCCGCCGGAGCATAGCGGCGCACCACATTGCCTTCGCGGTCGATCAGGAATTTGGTGAAATTCCATTTGATCGCCTTGCTGCCAAGCAAACCGGGCGCTTCCTTTTTCATCCAGTCGAACAGCGGGCTGGCATCGGTGCCATTGACATCCACCTTCTTCATAAGCGGGAAAGTCACGCCGAAATTGACCTTGCAGAATTGCTCGATCTCGTCCGCATTGCCCGGTTCCTGTCCGCCAAACTGGTTGCAGGGAAATCCGAGCACTTCGAAACCCTGATCGGCATATTTCTGAAAGACCTTCTCCAGCCCGTCATATTGCGGAGTAAAGCCGCATTTGCTGGCGGTGTTCACCACCAGCAGCACTTTGCCGAGCTTTTCCGAAAGATCGATCTCGCTGCCATTGGGCAATTCGGCTTTGAAGTCTGCAATAGTCGTCATTCGGACGCCTCCTTGTGCGGGCGATAGATAAAGTCAAAGCTGTCTGACCAGCTTAGCCCGTGGTCAAGCGATAGTTCACCATGCTGACGGACGCTTCTTGTTTCGGGCCCATCGACATTCGGCGTGTAAGTCATCCGAATAAGGCCGTCTTCGCCCTGTGGGCCCACTCCAGCCCAATAGCCGGTCAGCACCATTTTGCCGTCAACTGGCCCGCCAATGAATTCGACCCGTCCGGGCGAACTGCCGATCCAAGTTTGATGCCAACGTCCGGTGCCCGGATCGAGGCTGTTGAGGCTGCCCCCGGGTCCGCCGCGCAGAGGATTCCAGTTTTCGCGGATTGCGCATCCGGTGTACAACCGTTCAATGGTGCTGCGGGCGACCTGCGAATCCGATCCCCGTGCATAAACATCCCACTCGCCAACCCAAAAATCGAATGCGGCATGGGCAGGCGTGTCGCAAGCCGGTGCAGGCGGTGGCGGAGTTGTAGTTCCCTCGGCAGCGGGGGACGATGCGGCCTGAAGCAGCGCGAGCGAAGCAAATACGGTGATCATCAGCGCGTTCCTTTTTCAAGATGCGCTGCATTATGCGCGGCGGGGCCGGTTTATTCCAGCTTGCCTTCGTGCAGCCGGAAAACGCGGTCCATTTTCGCAGCCAGCCGTTCGTTATGGGTCGCGACCATCGCTGAACGACCCTCACCGCGGACCAGTTCGAGGAATTGTTCCAGCACCCGGTCAGCGGTCTTCTCGTCGAGGTTGCCAGTGGGTTCATCCGCCAGCACCAGATTGGGCCGGTTGGCCAATGCGCGGGCCACGGCAACGCGTTGCTGTTCGCCGCCCGAAAGTTGGCTCGGCCGGTGATCCTTGCGCGCGCCGAGGCCCAGTGCATCAAGCAACTCGGCTGCTCGCTCATCGGCTTCTTCGCGCGTCTTGCCCGCGACCATTTGCGGCAGAACGACATTTTCCTGCGCGTTAAAATCGGGCAGCAAATGATGGAATTGATAGACGAAACCCATGTGATCGCGCCGCAAGGTGGTGCGCCCATTGGACGATAGCGTTGTCGCATCGATCCCGTCGATTTCGATCTTCCCGCCAAAGCCGCCTTCGAGCAGCCCGATCGCTTGCAGCATGGTCGATTTGCCTGAACCGGAAGGGCCCAGCAGCGCGACGATTTCTCC
>JBBKWK010000026.1:0-3158 GCA_037968915.1 Pontixanthobacter sp. | reverse complement strand
GCCACCCCAACGAACTCCGCCACACTCAACGTCTCCGCCCTGCGCGTGGACTCGATCCCCAACTCGTCCAAAGCCTCCAGTGCGCCCGGCACGCCTTTCAGGCTTTGACGCAGCATCTTGCGGCGTTGTCCGAAGGCGGCTTGGGTAAGATTTTCCAGTGTTTTCGCCGAGACTCCCGCCGGCATGGCGGCGGGGGTGATGTGGACGATAGCGCTCATCACTTTAGGGGGCGGGGTGAAGGCGCTGCGGTGGACTTTCATCGCCAGTTTGGCGGTGCTGCGCCACTGAGCCAAAACCGCGAGCCGTCCGAAGGCTGAGCCTCCGGGTGCAGACACGATCCGCTTGGCTACTTCCTGCTGGAACATCAGCGTGAGGCTGGTCCATTGCGGCGGCCAGTTTTCGCCGCCCAGCCAGCGCACAAACAGCGCAGTGCCGATATTATAGGGGAGGTTGGACAAAACCGCGAAGGGTTCGCCCATTAACTCGCCGTGGTCCATCTTGAGGGCGTCGCCCTGAATTACACGCAATTGGCCGGGGAAGGCCTCCGACAATTCCTCCAGCGCTGGCAGGCAGCGGCTGTCCATCTCGATCGCGGTAACGCGGGCGCCGGCGCGGAGCAGCGCGCGGGTCAGGCCGCCGGGGCCGGGGCCGATTTCCAGCACAGCCTTGCCTTGCAGGTCGCCGGGGATCGCGGCGATGCGGCCCAACAACTGTTCGTCGAACAGGAAATTCTGGCCCAGCGCCTTGGACGCGCTGAGGCCGTGGCGGGCAATTACTTCGCGTAGAGGGGGTAATTCGGGATGGCTCACTCACGCCCCTTACCCGCTCACCCTGAGCTTGTCGAAGGGCTGTTTTGCACTCGTGTAAGCGCGCGAAAAGCAAAGCAATCCTTCGACAAGTTCAGGTCGAGCGGGAGTGGGCCGCCCGCCGCGCTGCCATCTCGCCCGCCATGCGGATTGCGGCGATGGTCGCGCCGGGGTCGGCCACGCCTTTGCCCGCAATATCGAAAGCGGTGCCGTGGTCTGCGCTGGTGCGGATAATCGGCAGGCCCAGCGTGACGTTCACTCCGGCGTCGAAATCGAGCGCCTTCAACGGGATCAGCGCCTGATCGTGATACATACACAGCGCCGCATCATAGGTCGGGCGCGCTCTGGCGGTGAACAGGGCGTCGGCGGGATGGGGGCCGGTGACGTCCAGCCCTTCGGCGCGCAGGGCAGCGATGGCGGGCGCAATGATGCGGGCTTCCTCGTCGCCGAATTTGCCGTCCTCGCCCGCATGGGGATTAAGCCCGGCGATGGCGAGGCGCGGATTGGTGATGCCGAAATCGCGCTTAAGGGCCTCCGCCGTGATCCGCGCTCGGCGGCAGATCAGATCGACGGTGATCAGCCCCGGCACCGCGGCCAGCGCGCAATGCACAGTCAGTGGCACCGTGCGCAGTTGCGGCCCGGCGAGCATCATCACCGCGTCCTGCGCCGGCAAATCACAGGCGTCAGCGAGGAATTCGGTCTGGCCAGGAAAGTCGAAACCCACTTCAGCGAGCAGGGATTTGGCGATCGGGCTGGTTACCACTGCCGATGCTTTGTCTGACAGGGCCAATTGTGTTGCATGGGTCAATGAAGCGAGCGCCAGCGCGGCGCCGCTCTGGCTTGGCTGGCCGGGGGTGTAGGCCGCATAGTCCAATCCGTCACCCGGAAGGCTCAGCACAGGCAGGCCGTCAGGAAAAATCGCTGCCGCCTGGCCGGGATCGGATATCTGGACAATCGGCAAATCAAAGCCGCGAGTGGCCGCCGCTGCCGCCAGCACCTGCGCGCCGCCAACTGCGAAGAACGCAGGCAATTGCGCGGTCCCGCGCGCTGCCCACGCCGCCCCAATCAGTTCCGGGCCAATCCCTGCCGGATCACCCAGCGATAAGGCCAGACAATGCGGCAGGGTATGCCTCAATTATATTCGATATAGGCGTCATTGCGCAGATCGCGCAGGTAACGCTGGGCGCGCTTGGCGATCCGATCGTTTTCAAGCTGACCCATCATTTGTTCAAAGTCAGGCGAATTGGCGCCTTTGGGATCATCTCGGCCGCACAGCATCAATACGCTGACACCGTCTGCAATCGAGCCGAACGGCGGGGTCGATTGGCCGACCTGCAGTTCCAGCAGCGCGGGCTGCAGCTGGTCAGGCAAATCGCGCACCACAACGCGGTCATTAGTAACCACATTGGCATTTATGGTCGCTGCAGCACGGTCCACATCGCCGCAACCACGCATCGATTGAACTGTGCGGCTGAATTCGTCGATCCGGCCAGCAGCGGCTGCTTCGGTGATACCCGGCTGAAAAGTGATCGCAATTTGTTTGAGGTTGAGCACCGCGTCACGCGGATCAGCCATCAGGATCTGCCGCTTGTCGATCAGATACATGATTTCAAAACCGCCGGGAATTTCAAACGGACCAACCAATTGCCCAACTGACATTCCGCGCGCAACTGTTTGCATTTCTGCAGGCAGAGTTTCCAGTCGAACGAAGCCAAGATCGCCGCCAACTACGGCAGTGGAGGCATCGGAGAATTGCCGCGCATAGGCCACGAAACTGCCGCCTTGCTGCAATTGCTGCACTACGCGGCGGGCATTTTCCATCGTGGCATCACGTGTAGCCGGGGTGGAGGCGAGGAAGATTTCACCGATTCGATATTCATCGGTCCCGCGCGATTCCTCCATCCGCGCCAACAATTCGCGAACTTCTTCTTCGGACACATTGATAAACGGAGCTATCTGGCGGCGTTGCAGCCGTTCCCAGGCCATTTCACCCTCGATCTGCCGTTTGAGCGAATCAGCGGATGATCCGATGCTGGCAAGATAGATGTCCATCTTGCCAGTTTCAGCGCCAAAATTCGATGCGGCAACCTGAGCATAGCGGCGGTTGACCTCGTCACGGGAAATCACGATTTCCTGCGCAACTGCTTCCTGAATTTTGAGCGTTTCGTCGATCAGGTTACGCAACACCTGTTCGCGCACCCGCTGCAATTCCGCGTCGGGAATTTCACCTTCGGAAGCCGCCACCAGCAAAGCCGTGCGCTGGTCGACATCCGTTCCGGTTATCACCGCGCCGTTCACCATCGCAGTTGCGCGGCGAATGTTCGGATCGCTTTTGCCAAGCAAAGTCGCATT
>JBBKWK010000025.1:0-26362 GCA_037968915.1 Pontixanthobacter sp. | reverse complement strand
GGATTGTCGCCGATCTGCTCGCCGTGAAAATAGGCAGCGCATTCTTCCTTGCTGGGCATGCAATCGACGGTAAATTCCATTTGGTTGCCGTCAGGGTCTGCATAGTAAAGGGATGCGCTCATCCCATGGTTGACGCACCAATACGGCGTGATCCCGGCCGCTTTCAGCTCAGCATAATTCTCGAGCAAATCGCTGAGCGAACCATATTCCCAAGCGACATGATCGACCCCGATCATCCCCCGATCATCCCGGGCCTCGTCGGCGTCCTCGTCAGGGCGGATAACGCCAAGATTGGCGAAAGCGAACCGGTGATGCTCGTGATCAAAAGTGAGGAAGGCGAGCGCAGGATTCCGGTACTGGACCTTGGCGCCAAAGACTTTGGCGTACCACGCCAACATCTCTTCGAAGCGGCGCGTGCGGTATACCACGTGCGCGAGTTGGGTTGGGACGGCTGGCATGGTTCTTTTCCTTTTCTTCAACGCAGTGCGAAAAACGCGACTGAAAGAGCGGTCATGATCAGAATCGCCGCAAGATTGAGCGCGCGGATAACACGGCTTGATCGTGCGACGTCGGGCATGGTCCGTCCGGTTACTGCGAGGTGATTGAGCACCGCAATGACAGGCGCGGCGATAAAGGCCGCACTGGTGGCGAGGTCCAAGAACGCAGTGAAGTCGGACAGCAGCAAGAGCAGGACGGCTATGTTCAAAACGACCAGAACTGGAATTGTCATTCTGTAAACGCGGGTGAAATTCCTCTCGCCGGACTGGTCGAACACATGCTGCCAGGTGGAGGCGATATTGCGGCTGCCGATGTCCACTGCCGCCAGCACGGTTGTCAGCATTACGCAAAGTGCCGCAATGCCGGCGACGACGGCAGCACCATCGCCAAGAGCCGATTTATAGAGGCTAATGATTTGCGCCGCGAATGCGGGTGCATTGGTCTCGGGCACTTCTCCACTGGAATGCATCACACCGGCGCCCATGATGCAAAAGCACACGGCGAGCAGTGTGGTCCCTGAATAGCCCGACAGAAATGCCCGCCGGGCATCGGCAAGCTTGCTCGACCTTGGCCGTCCACATCGATTGCGTGACTGAAACGTCGAGTGGGTTGGGCATGAACCCGGCAAGCGCCACGACAAACAGGATCGCAACTGGATCAGAGACCCATGAAACGTCGAAGAGTGTCCCCCATTGGACACGCGGCAGGACCATGATTGTCGTCGCCAGCGTCGAAATAACGAGGAAGGTCAGGAGGACGCGATTGACCTTGTCCAGCCAATCGTAGCCGCCAAGCATAAGCAGTATTCCAACCACCAACAAAAGCGCTGCGCCGACCAGCGGAACCGGTAATGTGATCCCGGTGACAGTGATGAATACGCCTGCGGTGGCCGCTGCCACGGCAGCATGGATGATCGGAATTATCGGGACGGCGACCAGTCCGAAGAGGGCTGGAGCCCATCTTCCAAGATCGCGATATCCCGCGAAGATCGAATTTCGTGTGGCGTGACCATAATCGATGCCGAAGCGGAAGGCCGGGTATTTCAGGACGTTGGCGAGCACAATAACCACGACCAATGCGAGACCGTAAACAGCACCGGCCCGTGTCGACTGAACAAGGTGTGATGTGCCGATCGCAGTGCCTGAAAACAGGAGGGCTGGCCCGATGATGCGCCACCAGCCTATGCCGGAATCTGCTTGCGTCGTTGCTAGCGTTGCCATGTTAAAAAACCGAATATCCGCCGTCGACCCTCAGGGTGATGCCGGTAACGAATTGCGCTGCTCCGCTGGCAAGGAATACAGCGGCGCCAGCGCATTCGTCCGGCTTGCCCCAACGCCCTGCGGGGGTGCGCGCCATGAGCATATCGTCAAAGCCTTTCCAGTCCGGATCCGACCGTGCGATCTGCGTCATTTCTGTGGCAATCCAGCCGGGCGCGATGGCATTGACCTGAATGCCGTGCGGCGCGAGTTCTATCGCCATCGATTTGGTAAGCTGAACTATCGCGCCCTTTACCGCGCTGTAGGAAGGGAGCGCCGCAGCGCCGAAAATGGCATACATGCTGGCCAGGTTGATGATCTTGCCCCCGCCGCGTTCCGCCATCGAAGTTGCGGCAATTTTCGAGAACAAAAATGTAGCATCGAGATGCGTGGCAACGGCGTTGTCCCACCCCTCTTCCGACTGGCCTAGAACACCGCCGCTGATGTCTGAATTGCCAGCATTGTTGACGAGGATGTCGACCGGACCCAACTCCTTTTCTACAGCCGCCAAGGCCGGGCCGAGCGACGCGCGATCCGTCACATCGAGAATATCGGCGTGGGTACGCACACCTGCTTGCTCCAACTCGCTTTCAACCTTGGCGTTGCGTTCCGGATTTCGCGAGAGAATTGCGACGGAGGCACCGGCATGAGCGAGACCAAGTGCGATCGATCGCCCGATTCCGCGATTACCGCCTGTAACGACAGCGACTTTGCCAGTTAGGTCAAAAGACGGTTTGGTGAAGAGCATGGAATGGACCTCGGTATGATTGTGGTGAAGCCCGGCGGATGGACGGGTCGCAAAACCACCCGCCGGACAACTCGGTCAAGCTGGAGGCATGTCGGAAACGATGCCATAGGTGGCCTTCATCAAGCCATCGGACTGGCGCTTGAAAATCAAGATCCAGTTTCCCGTTTCGGTAGCGGGCTTGCCGCTTTCGGGGTCGGTAAAGTTATAAATGTAAGTCGATGTATAGACCGCCATATCTCCTGCCTCGGCGACATCGACAACTTCGTTGGAGACGGTCAGCTTCAAAGACGGATCTAATACCTGCGCCTTGGTCGTCTCGAGCTCAGCCGCTCTGCCGATCACGTTCGGTTCGCCGTGGAACATGCCGATAAAGTCATCGGCAATATTGCCAATCGCGCCTTCGGCGTCGCCTGCGCCAAATGCAGCGACCGATTTGTCTACGCCTTGTTGGACCTCAGCCGCGACTGCTGTCGCATCGAAAATTTGCGCGGGCTCTGGAGCAGCATTGCATGCGGCAAGCGCCGCAAGGCCAATCGCAGCAATTACGGCGCTTAATGGCATTCTCATTCAGACTTCCCCTTGAGTGGCTGGCCATGATTTACCAGCGGCGGGCAGAGCCTCCGGCTCCGCCCGACCGGCCCCCCGCCGTGTTCAATTCAATGAAGTTAGAATGCGCGAAGGCGCTATGCAGCGTCAATCAGCTCAGCGTGAATAAAGCGTCAATTATGGCTGCAAAGGGGCCGCCCGGCGGCAATTCGGTAAATTTCGGTCGTAATGTCCCGCGTTCAGTCGGAGAAATGCGCTCGCGTTGGCATAAGGTCCGGCCAGCCAAATGTTTCCCATGCTTCGACCAGACCGATTTTCTCCGCAAGCGGCAAAAAGCCAGGGCTGAGCCTAATGTTCCGGATCGGCGCCACATCAGTCCATAGGCCCATCAAGCCAAACATATTGGCTGGATGGATACACTCGCCATAGATCTTACACGCCAGATCGGCATGCCCCAACCAGATTGCCGGTATTGCGATTGAGGGATCATAGGGGTCATGCATCGAGCCATGAAGAGAATCGAGCATTCGACTATAAACCAGCCGGTCTTCCGATTTGCCGCTACAGCAACCCTTGGCGGCAATGGCCCAATAAATGTCCATTGCCGCATCCGTCATCAGTTCAGATCCGGCAGGCGGAAACATAACCGTGTTCATCAATCGCCGTGTTTGCCGGTATGTCTCAACAGCGCGGTCGTGGTCGCCGGACGCGGCAAGCGCGATCCCATGCCACATAGAGGGAAATCCAAGGTCAGACATCCGCTGGCCTGCCGCAATTGCCGCATCGATATCACCAAGGTTTAGGTAAAGCGTCGATAGCATCGCATAATTGCGACCATGCACCGGATCTTGCCGTAACGCGCGCTCGATATAGGGCGCGGCATCTTTCGTGCGCCCGATATATAGGAGAAATGAGCCAAGCCGGATGCAAACATCGGGATTAACCGGATCAAGATCATATGCCTCATGTGCCAGTTCGATGGCGCGAGTGGGGTTATTCAAAGTCCACTCATGAATAGCCAGCATGGCCCGGGCATGGCCCTGCTGCGGATCTTTTTCGATCGCCGTCGTCGCTAACGCGGCCATTTTTCTGGATTCAGCGATCCGATCCATGCAAGGCGTGTAAACAGCCTTGTAAACATGGGCTTCGGCCAATGCAGTCCAGCCTTCAGCAAAGTCGGGATCGAGTTCGACTGCCTGTTCAAGCAGGGTGATCGCGGTTGAAAGGATGTTCTCTCCGATTGCGCGGTGAGTGAGTGCGCGGCCTTGCAAGTACAGGCTGTAAGCCTCGCGATTGGCCGTCATCGTCCGGCTTTTGGCGCGCTGTCCGTCAATGTTTAATGTATCGCAAATCCCGGCGGTAACCTCGAGCGCAGCTTGCTCGCGTAGGGCGAAAATATTGGCAACGCTGCCATCGTATTGGTAAGACCAGCTTTCAAAGCCTGTCCGTCCGTCAATCAGACGGACATTGATCCGGGCATTCCCATCGTGAAGTTCAACAGACCCTTCGACCAGATATGCGACGCCAAGTTCCGTCGCAATTTTCGGCAGTGGAAGGGCAGTGTTGGCATATTGTGCAGAGGAAGTCCGCCCCGTCACGAGCAATCCCCGCACGCGGCCAAGAATGGTGATCAATTCGTCGACCACTCCTTCAGCGAGCATGCTATTTCCGCCGTCCGGATCGATTTGCGGAAAGGGTATTACCGCGAGAGGAATTTTGCCGTCGGAGCCAATGACCGAGGAAGGAATTGAGCTATCCGGCTGGCGCCTGCTCCAAACCTCAATGACATTTTCGCGCTCTTCGTTACGATCCTCCGTAGCCAGCTTGGCAAGGTGATCCCGAACTAGCGAACCAAGAAGCTGCTCGGTTTTTTTCCGCCTTATCTCCAACCATTCCTGAAATTCCGGTCCAAACTGGAACTGTTCGAGAAGGGGTTTGGCCCCGATCTCCTGCAAACAGTTGCAAATGGTTTCACTCTCGCCGCTGCGCAGCACTGCCTCCAGTTCTTCAAGATCAGTGGAAACTATCCCGTCATGCAGGGAAATTTCTGTCCGCGTCGCTTTCAACACGGGCGTGCCAAATTCTTCGAAGGTTCGGCTCAGCGCGAGAAGACACTGCCGAAGGCTCGCCCGTGCCTGAGCTTCAAAACGCCCCGCCCAAAGCACTTTGCAGATATAGGACCGACGAAGCGGCTCGCCGGGTTCAAGCAGGAGCATCGCCAGCAAAGCGCGGGCCCGCCGGTTGGCGAACTCGATCTCCCGGCCACAGTTCGAATGGACCCGAAACGCGCCAAAAAGCCCTGCTCTGAATTGCACGTAAACCTTCGCCCCTACCCTATTGCCATCTCGGCCCCATTTTCGTGGGAGGCCCTCGATGGCAAGTGCAAATGTCCTTACGGCAAATGCGTTGGAATACAAAATCCTGATGGCGATTGATGACGATATTGGTGGGAGTGCCGACATGACCAAAGCCGAGCGAGTTGGGTCACTTATTTACACCGGCAAAACACTGGAGCACCAAACAGCCGAAGTGCAAACACTGACGGAAAAACTGGTGCACCCGACTGGATTCGAACCAGTGACCTCTGCCTTCGGAGGGCAGCGCTCTATCCAGCTGAGCTACGGGTGCCAGGGTTTCACCGTCAGCCTGCAAAAATGTGCGGCGGCGGTGTGGACAGCGGCGCGCTTAGCAAAGCGTCCCGCTGCTTGGAAGCGGAATGTTGACCCTGCGTGGTGATCACGGCCGGATTGTCCATCGGCCAACGCTCCAAATACCCTGCCTCATTAGCGATTTGGCAAGTGATGCCGCGTAATGATCGGGGCGCCATGAACGCCTATTCCTCCGATTTCCATCAGCCGAGCGGCGAAGCCGTCAACCGCGCTCCGGTGCTTGCCGCACAAATGACTGCATCCATGTCGATGCGGTGGGCAGCGCTGCACGATGCCGCAGGGGCGGTGGCTGCATTAGCCAAATGCCCGCTGGAAAGCGCGTCACACGGCTCGCAAGAATTCTCCGCGATGATTGCCGATGCACCTTGCTGGAAGGCCAAAATGTTGAGCAATGGTCTGGAAGATATTGCTGCTGTTATGCAGGCGGGGCTGACGGCACTGCTGACCGTCAATGCGGAAGGGCGCGATCCGGCGGCGGCTGCGCTCGCGCTATGGAATGAATTTGAACATTCCTGCGATGCGCTGCTGGAATTGGCTTCAGATCGATAGCCGTTACTCAATGACCCACTAACTGGGTTGACGAAGTTCCTGCTATGTTCCAAACCGTGGTATGGTTATCCCTGATCCATTCGACGGTTCGTCCGCAGCGATGTCCGCTCGCGATGCCGGGCCTTTTCTCGATTCGAGGCCCGTTATCGATTCGGGGGCTGTTTCCGATTCGGGGGCTGTGGCGCGCGGTATTTGCCGGTTGTTTGCGCGCAACGATATCTGGTGCCTGGCAGAAATGCCGCTGCGTAACGGACGTCGTGCTGATCTGATGGGTATCGATCCCAAGGGACGCGTGGTGATCGTGGAAATCAAGGTTAGCCGGGCAGATTTGCTAGGAGACGGCAAATGGCCGGATTACCTTGATTATTGCGACCGTTTTTATTGGGGGTTGCCGCCGCAGTTGGACCGGAGCCCATTGGAGGGGCCTGATTTTCTCCCGGATATCTGCGGGGTGATTGTGGCTGATGGTTATGACGCCGAAATCCTGCGCCCCGCCCCGTCCCGGCCGCTGGCTGCCGCCCGTCGCAAGGTAGAAATTGAGCGGCTCGCCCGCACAGCATTGCGGCGTCAATTGGTAGGAATCGATCCCGATTGCGCGCCGTGGGGCCAAATGGACTGAGGTCCGGACCGCTGCGGGTGATTTCCCCTGTATCCCGGGCAATGACTGCGCCATAACGCCGGGATGGCCGCTGCAATCATTTTATCCGCAATTGCGATGACTGCAATTGTCACCTTGCGTTATGTCATCACCAGCGGTTTTTTTGCCTGGACGACAGAGCGGGTCAGGCCGGGATATTACGCAGGATTGGGCGCGCAAATTCGCAGGGAGATCATTTGGTCGCTCTTGTCTGCGGCAATTTACGGCATCCCCGCGGGCATTGTCGCTTGGGGCTGGAACGAGCAGGGTTGGACGTTGATTTACAGCGAGTGGCAAGATTTTCCGCTGTGGTACTTACCGATGAGCCTGCTCGCGTACCTGTTCGCCCATGATACGTGGTTCTACTGGACTCACCGCTGGATGCATCGTCCGCGGATATTTCGGGCTGTCCATGCTGTGCATCACGCCAGCCGTCCGCCCACCGCCTGGGCCGCGATGAGCTTCCATCCTCTGGAAGCGTTGACGGGCGCATTTGTGATCCCGTTACTGGTTTTTCTGATCCCGATTCATATCGCGGTACTGGGCGTGGTTCTGGCGATCATGACCATTATGGGCGTCACCAATCACATGGGGTGGGAGATGTTTCCCAGGAAGTTCGTTCATTCCTCATTGGGCAATTGGCTGATAAGTGCCAGTCACCATCAACGTCATCACGAGCATTATTCATGCAACTACGGACTATATTTTCGTATCTGGGATCGGTTATGCGGAACCGATCACGGCCTGTCACAAGCACTCACACCCGGTCCGGTGCGTTGAAATCTGCTGCCGGAAAATGTGCCAGTGCGGCGATCGGTGCGATGATACTTGGCGGCGCTGCGATGGCAGCAGGGCCGCCCAAGCAGGCCAGCAACATTACTGTGACGGTCACCAATATGCGCTCCAGCGAAGGGGTGGTTCGCGCCTGCATTACTACCAAATCCAAGGGGTTCCCCAAATGCGACAAGGATGGGACCAGCATCAATGTGGTCACCTCTGCGTCCTCCAGTGTGACCGTAAATTTCAAGAATGTCGCCCCGGGGCGCTACGCTATCGCGCTGCTGCATGACGAAAATAACAACGGCAAGGCAGACCGGGCACTGATGATGATGCCAACCGAAGGATTCGGCTTTTCCCGCGATGCCAAAGTGCGGATGGGTCCGCCGAAATTCGAAGACGCCGCGTTTGACGTAACAGGGGGCGCGATCTCCCAAACCATCAAGATGCGCTACATGCTTTAAAAACTGCATGGACGTCGGCGAGTAAGTCCCGCGACTTTATGGCGCAACTTAACGCTATGTTTACCATGTCGCGCCAGAACGTTCCCAACAGGTCATCTTTGTGACACGGGTTAAGGGGGCTTTCACAGCCATGGATACGTTTCGCGGTAATTTTGGATCCGATGATATAGATCAGGCCAAATTCGACAGTGCGCTCGATGGCGTGTTCGAGGATGCGCTCGATGATGGCCAGCGCGATTGGGACGTCACCGAAGATGAAAGCGTCAACGAACCACCCCCGGTAGCCATCGGCACCGATGAACGCCGGATGCAAGTGCGCGCCTATAATCACTGGGCAAGCCTGCTGGGCGATTCCAATTTTCCGTCGATCGAGGATCTTGATCCGGCAAACCTGACAGATTTCGGTCCCTATAGCGTGCTGCTCGACTTCACCTTGGGCATGGAAAACCCGGGGATCCAGTATCTTGGTGATCAATTGGCAGTCGAGTGCGGCACGCATGAGGAAATCGACGCATTGTCGGACATTCCCAGCCGTTCACTATTGAGCCGGATTACCGATCATTACATGCAGATCCTGGGCAATCAGGCACCGATTGGTTTCGAAGCCGAGTTCGTGAACCAACGCGGCGCAACGATCCTGTACCGCGGGATACTGTTGCCGTTTTCCAGTGATGGACACGACATCGACTTTATTTATGGCGTGATCAACTGGAAGGAAATGGCCGACCAGATGACCACCGATGAGCTGATGCTCGAAATAGAGCAGGCGCTCGAAGAGACGGACGACGACGACGAAATCGACGACGGTGATGCATTGCGGGAACCCGATCCGGTGACCGCCTGGGCCGATGGCCCCGCATCCGGCGCGATAAATCTGGCAACAAAGCCAAGCGGCGAACCCCCTGCTGATTATGAACCTGACGATGGTGCCGACGTTGATTTCGGAGGCGACATTGATTCGGAAGATGCTTTCGCGGATGTTTCCGATGAAGATGGTTCTGATGACGAACCGGACGACGATCTTCCATCGCCCATGTTCGGTGCCAATATAGCGGCCGGGCTATCGGCCCCGCGCCGGGTCCCGGTTGACTTGTCAGGTGGCGATTTCGTCGCGCCTGAATTCGCCCCGGAATATGCCCCGGTTGATGAGGCTCCGGTTGATGAAGCCCAGGTTGATGCGGCTCCGGTAAACGAGGCTCAGCTCGATGACGCACTGCTTCTCGAGACCAAGGCCGATGAAGACGAAGGCCTTTACGATTGCCTGGCGGCAGCCCGCGAATTGGCTCTTGCCGCGCGCAGCTGCGAAGATCGCAGCCGTTCTGCTCTGTATGCAGCGGTTGGACGCGCCTATGATTTCAGTCTGGCGGCACAGGGTGAGCAACAAGAATTTGATGAATTGGTCGCCGAAAATGGTCTGACGGTTCAGGATCGCGCGCCGATGACTCCAGTAGTGAAACTGGTATTCGGCGCCGATTACGACAAGACCCGCCTGACCGAATATGCCGCAGTCCTCAGCCATGCCCACCGCAATGATGTCGGCCGAGGCATGCTTGCCGGTTACCTGGCCCAAGCCGAAGGTGGTCTCAAAGGGATCGTCAAGGCTGAACGCCAACTTCGCCGCGAAGAAAATGGCAAGGACGGAGAAGAGGCAGAGGGTCCACAGGAAAAACTGGCCCGTAAACTGCGCAGCCTAGAGCCGAAATCCTTCGATTCGCTCCACGCTGACGGTGATGAATTCGGCTTGGTAATGATCCGCCGCATGCCCAATGGTGATGTGGTGATGCTGGGCGAAATTACCTGCGATACACCTCTGGTCGAACGCGCAGCCCGCAAGCTGGTTAGCTGACAGGGCTCACCTGCTACCTCCGATTTGTCTGAAAACTGGCCTGGTCCTTCCGGATTGGGGCTATCCCCAGCTGCCATGCACCGCTAGCGAGCGGCAAACGAGACATTCAGGGGTTTAGATGAATATGAAGGGATTGCGCCGGATGGGCTGGATTTTACTCGCCTTGTTGGTGATGGTTTTGATCGCGGGGGCGGCACTTCAATATGCCATCAGCAGCAATGGCCCGTCCGTGCTCAACGCGGTCGACCGGATCGCTGGCGGCGCGCGTAATGTCGAATTGGTCCACCGCGAGGGCATCGGTGTTTCTCCGCAACAGACAGTCGCAGTCTACCGCGCAACTGGCGATGACCGCGCCAAACCGATCATAATATTCTCCCACGGCGGCAGCTGGCGCAGCGGCAACCCGGATGATTACGGTTTCTTTGCCCGGGCGCTGGTCCCCGAAGGCTATACTGTGGTTCTGGCTGGATACCGACTGATGCCTGGCGGGGAATATCCTGCAATGCTGGAGGATACCGCCAGTGCCATCGCCTGGACCAATCAGAATATTGCGCGATATGGCGGTGATCCCGAAACCATCTTTCTGGCGGGGCATTCTGCGGGCGCCTACAATGTCGTTCAGGTCGCGCTGGAGCGGCAGTGGCTTGGCCGCGAGGGGCTGGATCCAGCCATTATCAAGGGCGTAATCGGCCTGTCGGGCCCGTATGATTTCTATCCCTTCGACAGCGATTCAACCAAGGCCGCCTTTGGCAATGCGCCCGATCCCGAGGCAACGCAGCCGATCAATCATGTGCGCGGTGATGCGCCGCCGATGCTGCTCATCCATGGGGAGAAAGACACATTGGCCTATCCGCGGAACACCCGCGCCCTGTCTGCAGCAATCTCCAAGGCTGGCGGCACTGCCGATGCAGTCTATTTCAAGCAAATGGATCACAATGCTCCGCTGCTGGCTCTGGCCAACCCATGGCGGCGTGACCGTAATGTTCTCGATGCGATGGTGAAATTCACCGCAGCGGTTCAGAGCAAACCTTCAGTTCCGGTTCAGGCCAAGGCACGCTAACACAGCGCATATGCGCATGTTCACCCGCCTGATTGCAATTCTGGCAACGCTGTCGTTAGCGGCTCAACCAGCCGCTGCGCAGTCGGTCCTGCGCGATGCAGAGACGGAGGCGTTGCTGCAGGAAATGGCGGAGCCATTGGCGCAGGCTGCCGGTTTGGCCCCTGGAAATATCGAAGTCGTGTTAATCAACGATCCGTCGATCAACGCCTTCGTAGCAGGCGGACAAGTGGTCTATCTGCACAGCGGACTGATCGACGCCGCTGATACCGCCAATGAAGTGCAGGGCGTGATCGCCCATGAAATCGGCCATATTACCGGCGGCCATGTCATTCGCAGCAGCGAAGGCATCAGCAAAGCGACCAACATCTCGATCCTGTCGATGGTGCTGGGTGTCGCCGCCGCGCTGGCGGGTGCGGGCGAGGCAGCGATGGGCGTGATGGCAGCCGGTCAACAGGCTGCGATGGGCAGTTATCTGTCATTTTCACGGGTGCAGGAGTCCTCCGCCGATGCTGCCGGAGCCCAATATCTTTCCAAGGCGGGTATTTCCGGGCGCGGATCGCTGGCGTTTTTCAAAAAACTGCAAAATCAGGAATTTCGCTATGGATACAGCCAGAGCGATGATGCGGCGTTTTCCCGTACCCACCCGCTGTCGGGAGACCGGATTGCACGGCTGCGTGAAACCTATGTTGTGGATGCGGCGTGGCAGGCACGCGACGATGCCGCAATTCAACAGCGATTCGAGCGGGTCAAGGCCAAGCTGTTCGGCTATTTGAACGAACCCGCGCGTACGCTGCAAGTTTTTCCAACCAGCCGCACCGATGTTCCGGCGCGATATGCCCGCGCTTACGCCTATCACAAGAACGCTCTGATTGATCAGGCATTGGCGGAAACCGCATCTTTGCTCGAAGCCGATCCCGATGACCCCTATTTTCTCGAGCTACAAGGCCAGGTTTTACTCGAATCGGGCAAACCGAAAGAGGCATTGGCTCCGCTGCGCAAGGCCACCGATTTGACCAATAGCCAGCCGTTGATCGCCTCGATTTTCGGGCATGCCTTGATCGCCACCGAAGATTCGAGCAATTTTGCCGAAGCAGAACGGGTGCTGCGAGTAGCGGTTGCGCGCGACCGGTATAATCCCTTCGCCTGGTATCAGCTGGGCGTAGTCTATGCAGCGGAAGGCGACATACCGCGTGCGCGCCTCGCCAGCGCCGAGCAGCAAGTGATGAACCGCCGCTACGAAGAGGCTATGCGCAGCGCTCAAGCGGCGGAGGCTGGACTTCCGGCCGGGTCGCCCGACTGGATCCGTGCGCAAGATATTGGGATGCAGGCGCGGGCCGAGCTTGAAAGACAACCCAAGCGCCGGTAGCACCGACTAATGATGCAGACATCCATTCGCTCGCTCGCACTCACCGCCCTGATCTCGCTGATCTTTGGATTTTCCGGCGCCGCCGCCTGGTCGATCAGCGGGCTTGGCGATAATCATACACGCGATTATCTGCTGGAAAACCCGGACCTGCTGCCGAAAATGGCCGACCTCTATCAGCAGCAGCAAAATTCCGATAAACTTACCGGGATCGACCAGCAGGTCACCACGCCTTTCCCTGGCGCGGAATTCGGCAATCCCAAGGGTTCGGTCACGCTGGTCGAATTTACCGATTATGCCTGCGGCTACTGCCGGATGAGCGAGGAACATGTCGCACAATTGGTAAAGGCCAATCCGGATTTACGGGTAGTAATTCGCGAATGGCCGATTTTCGAAGGCAGTGACAAGGCGGCACTGGTTGCTCTGGCTGCGGCCAAGCAGGGCAAGTACCCTGCCTTCCACAGCGCGATGTTTGCTAAAGGCGCGCCGACCGATGCCACGATTGCGGCCTCTGCTGCTGAAGTCGGGCTGGATATGGCGAAGGCCCGCGAGTTTGCCGTCTCTGCCGAAGCGCAGGCGGAATTGGCCAAGAATATCGATCTGGCGCGGCAAATCGGCTTTGGCGGAACGCCCAGCTGGGTAATCGGCGGCCAGGCCTTTGAAGGGGCAATTGGCATCGGCGCTTTGCAGGAAGCGATCGACGCCGCCAAACAGAAGTGACGAAGCTCGCGATTGGGCTCGCGGTTCGGCTCGTGATTGGGCGCGTGACAAACGCAGCACTTCGGCGCGGCCGGTCCAGAACAGCTACCTGTCTGAAAATACTTGTACGAACCACCATTGCTGCATGGCTGACCACCGCGCTGCCGGCAAAAGCGGCGCCTGCAGCGCCCGATACAGAACTGGGCATCTCGCTGGCCAATTTACAGCAGCGAGACGAGCTGATCCAGTCAATCGGTTGGCGGCTGATCGCTGGCAATGCTTCTTTCTGCAGCAAGACGCGCCCCTCCATCGGCCTGCTGCTGCTGGATGTGGCCTCCTATTCAAAACCTGATCTGGTCCGGCAAACGATTGGTATCAATGGCGATATTGCAGTTCAGGCCCGCGCGGCTGGTTCGCCCGCATATTTGGCCGGATTGCCTGTCCATTCGGAGGTACTGGCAATTGAAGGTCACGCAATGCGGGATCTGCCGCCGGCAGGGCAGCAAAGCTGGCGGCGCTTGTCCGATCTTCACCAGAAACTGGACGAAACACTCGCCGCGAGGGGCGCACTGGATATTGAATGGCGCAGCGCTGCGCATGCCCCCGCGGTCACAACATTGGTCGGCGTCCCCGTATGCGCCAGCGGGTTCGAAGTCATAGCGGGGTCAAAACGCGCCACAGCCAATGGCCGGCGCGTGGCGGTCGGCGCGGAGTTTATCGGATTTTCCTATCCGGAGGGATTGCTCGCTGCGGCTATCGCGCATGAGCTTGCGCATAATCTGCTGGGCCATCCGGCGTGGCTGGATGAAAATGGCCGCAAACGACGCAACATTCGCATGACCGAGCGCGAGGCCGACCGGCTGATGCCATGGTTGCTGGCGAATGGCGGCTATGATCCCGCAGCGGCGGAGAAATTCATGCGGGCATGGGGTCCGGGCAATGACGGCGGATTGCTCCGCGGCCGCACCCATGACGGATGGGACGAGCGGGCAAAGTTCATTGCCGCTGAATTGCCGCTGGTCCGGCAAAGTGAAATTCGGGCCGGAGCCGCGGATTGGGCACAGTACTTCGCCCGGGATATTCAGCCCGCGGCTTCTGCTTCTTCTTCCATCGAATAGAGCGAAGCCAAAGGCCGCGCCATTACGCGGTGAACCATCGGTTCGAAAAATTCCAGACTCTCGCTTTGATAGTCGGGATCGAACGCCGCCTGGTCATATTTCTCGCAAAATTCAGCGCAGGCATCGAAATACGGGTTGTCCCGGAACTGTTCACGCGATTCGCGGTCCATCCCCAGATAGTGGAAGTAATAATAGCCCTGGAAATGGCCGTGGTGCTGGCAGATCCAGTGCAATTCCTCGGTTACGAACGGCTTGAGGATCGCCGCGGCGACATCAGGGTGATTGAAGCTACCCAGCGTATCGCCAATGTCATGCAGCAGCGCCATCACCACATATTGCTCGCCCCGCCCGTCACGGTGGGCGCGGGTCGCGGTCTGCAGCGAATGTTGAAGCCGGTCGATCGGAAACCCCCCAAAATCGCCGTCCAGCAAGCGCAAATGATCGAGCACGCGGCCTGCAACACCGCCCGCGAATTCACGGAAATGGCCAGCAATCAGCGCCCAATCTTCTGCTGTACCGTCTTTCATTTCGCGAAATTTTGCGCGCTCGGGAGCGGCCTTTTTCGATCCCGACGTCAACTTCTGCTCTACACCCATGGCAACTCTCCTTGGACGCCATAGTACTGCAAGCTGACGTCTGCGTAAAACTATCTGACCAAACTGCGTAAAATCGGCTAAGTCCTTTCATTATGGCTATGCTGCCCTTCCGACCGACCCCGTTCTTCCGGAACAAGGACCGCGCATTCTGGAATCTCCAGATCGCGGGCTGGGTCGGCGTAACATTGTTCCGCAGTGCGACGGCACTGGTGAACTCACAGCCGTGGGACATCCTGATCCTGATCCTGATTGGGTCGATTACCGGCTTTTCTATCAGCCTGATCCTGTCGGTGATCTACCGGATGCTGATCAACCGCAAACCGCTGGTGACCTGGGGTATAACGGGGCTGGTGTTGGCGGTTGGCGTGGCTTCATATGCTTTCCTCGATAGCTGGGTCATCAGCCTGTATTATCCCGACCGCGAAATTGGCTTGCTGCAGCGATTTTTCGGTTATTTCTATCTCGACCTGACGCTGCTGGGCGCATGGTCTGCGCTCTATTATGCGATTAATTATTTCCTGCAGGTGGAGGAACAGGCCGACCAGCTCGAACGGTTGGAAGCACAGGCCACGGCGGCGCAGTTGGCCATGCTGCGTTATCAGCTCAATCCGCACTTCCTGTTCAACACGCTGAATTCGATCAGCACGCTGGTGCTGCTCAAACAAACCGAACCGGCCAATGCGATGCTGACCCGGCTATCATCTTTCCTGCGGCATACGCTGCTGACCCAGCCGACCGGTAAAGTCACACTGGATCAGGAAGTGGAAACCCTCAAACTCTATCTCGGCATTGAACGCATGCGGTTCGAGGAAAGGCTGCGGACTGAATTCCAGATCGATCCCGCGGTACAGGGCGCGCTGCTGCCTGCAATGCTGCTGCAGCCTCTGGTCGAAAATGCGATCAAATATGCAGTTTCGAAGCAGGAAGAAGGCGCGAAAATCAGCATTGAGGCGCGGCTCGTCGGACCGCAGCTACGGATCACCGTGTCGGACACCGGTCCGGGCTTGAACGCGAGCGGCCACCGGCACAGGCTGCCCGGAGCAATGACGGGAGAAGGGCGCACGGAATCCACCGGCGTCGGCCTCGCCAACATTCGCGATCGGTTGGCACAGGCTTATGGTGATGCGCATCTGTTCGAAATCCGCAATCCGCCAGAGGGCGGGTTTACCGTAGTGATCGAATTGCCGTTTGAAATTTTGGAGAACGAAGCAGCGGCGGCGGGCCAAGTGCCGCCCAACCCAGCCGATGCCTCGCCCCAAGTGCAGACGAAAGACCAGAAGCCATCAATTGTTTCTACAATCCTCAGTCCACCCGGTGCCCCCTCACAAGCGCGTCAAGTACCCCCCCCAGATCTTGAGCGCACGATTGGATCCAAATCATGACAATTCGCACAATCATCGTCGATGACGAAAAACTGGCCATCCAGGGCCTGCAATTGCGGCTCGAAGCATTTGACGACATCGAGATAATCGACACCTGCGCCAATGGCCGCGAGGCGATCCGCAAGATCAAGACGGAAAAACCCGATTTGGTGTTTCTCGACATTGAAATGCCCGGATTTGACGGGTTCAGCGTGGTCAAAGGCGTGATGGAAATCGAACCGCCGCTGTTTGTATTCGTTACCGCCTATCAGGAACATGCGATTCGCGCGTTCGAAGCCAATGCGGTCAACTATCTGATGAAACCTGTCGATGTCGACAAGCTGGCCGACACGGTCGAGCGTGTGCGTGTGCGTATGTCGGAAAAACGCTCCGCGGAGGAGGCGGTTAATCTGATGAATGTGCTGGCCGAGGTGGCTCCCGACGCTGCCGAAGAATTCGCCGACACCGACGCCGAGTCGACCGAACGTTTTGAAAAGCTGATCAACGTGAAGGATCGCGGTCAGATTTTCCGGGTCGAAGTCGGCTCGATTGAACATATCGAAGCAGCGGGCGATTATATGTGCATCTATACCGGCGATAATTCGCTGATCCTGCGCGAGACGATGAAAGATCTGGAACGGCGGCTGGATCCGCGCAAATTCCAGCGCGTGCACCGCTCTACAATCGTCAATCTGGATCAGGTCCGGCAAGTTAAGCCGCATACCAATGGCGAATGTTTTCTGGTCCTGGATTCGGGCGCGGAGGTCAAAGTATCGCGCAGCTACCGCGATGTTGTCGCGAGATTTGTGCATTAATTTTCTCTCACGGCTGGTTGGCTGCGCCAACGCCTCCGAGTGGGCGGCCTGACCGGCCGGCGCGCGGTCGCGCTTGCGGTCCGCTTGTCGCGGCCCGGTCCATTTCAAGCTATCTCTCTAGCACCGCGATTTTAGTCGCGGCAGCCAAAGGGAGACTGCCCGCCGCGCCTTATGGCGCGCCCCTCGGAGGCGTTGGCGCAGCCAACCAGCCGTGAGAGAATATATTGAGACCAAGCCAATAATCCTCCAAGAGCGGCGCATGACCCCATTCAAACTCACCGGCTTCAACCTCGACCGCTTTATCCGCGAAACCCTGGCTGAGGATCTTGGCGAAGGACTGCCCGGGGGCGGACATGATGTTACCTCCGAAAGCGTGATCCCCGCCGACGCGCGTTTTACTGGGGTGATGGACAGCCGCGATGCAATTGTGGTCGCGGGATTGCCCATTGCAGAAGCCTTTTTCCGCGCCTTGCAGCCCGATATGGACATCGAAATTTTGGTGGAGGAAGGCTCGCAGGTGCCCGCCGGCAGCGATCTGATGCGGCTTTCCGGCAATGCCCGTGCCATGCTGACGGCAGAGCGGAGCGCTCTCAACACTGTCCAGCATTTGTCGGGTATCGCGACGATGGCCCGCGAATACGTCGACGCGATGCATGCAAATGGCGATTCCAATAACTGCATTCTGCTGGATACGCGCAAAACCATTCCCGGCCTGCGGCACCTCGAGAAATATGCGAGCCGCATGGGCGGCGCGCAAAACCACCGGATGGGCTTGTGGGACGCCGCAATGATCAAGGATAACCATGTTGCTGTTGCCGGTGATGTCGGCACCGCCGTGCGCCGCGCACGGGAAGCTGGCGTACCCAAGATCATTTGCGAGGTTGACCGGATTGACCAGATCGAACCTGCCCTCGCGGCAGGAGCGGATCATCTGCTGCTCGACAATATGGGCCCCGCCACATTGCGCGAAGCCGTGGCGCTGGTCGCCGGACGGGTGCCGACAGAGGCATCGGGCGGGATCAATCTGGACACGATTGCCGCCAAGGCTGCTACCGGGGTAAACTTCGTATCGGTTGGCCGCCTGACGCAAAGCGCACCCGCTGCCGATATCGGACTGGATTTTACGCCGCTGTAGTCAGTCGCTTGTTACCGAGTAAGAAATCGGCCAGACATGGCGTGCAAAACCATGTGGCCAAATTTTTGGGGGAAGCGCAGTGCGTCCGAAATCGATTATTCTGTTCGAACGCCTTTATCTGGCCTCGATCGCGACCGGTTTAGTCAATACGATCCTGACCTATGACCATTCCATCAGACAGATTCAGCAAGAACCATCGATGGCAGCCCTTGGTTGGGGCGCGGGCGCGTTTGTGATTATCTTTGCGCTCAGTATCCTGGTGTCATTGCTGCTGTATTACCTCATTGCCCACCGCGCGAACGTGATCGCGAAATGGGTTCTGGTGGCTTTCACTGCGTTCGGGTTTTTAGGCCTGCCAGCGGCATTTTCCACTGCTGGCGGTGCCGAATTGATCACAGTTGTTTTGATCAACCTGTTCGCCCTTGGCGCTGTCATCATGCTGTTTCGCGCCGATGCCAAAGAATGGTTCGCAGGCTCCGGTGTGCCAGATGACGGCAACTCCTGCGCTGATTAAAATTCGCCACATTGCGGTCGGCCTGGCGGCGACTTTAGCGGCGTCCAGTCAGCCTGCATTGGCGCAAGCATATCAATGCCGCATGCCCGCGCGCATATCTGTGCCGGTGATTGCGCCTGAAGGCCCGGCGCGGCGGTTGCCGGTCACTGGCTATACGCTGGCGCTGAGTTGGTCGCCCGAGTTTTGCAAAGGCCGCGAATCACAGGCGCGCAGCCGGACCCAATGTTCCGGTTCCAATGGCCGTTTCGGTTTCGTGGTGCACGGTCTATGGCCCGACGCACGAGGCACTTGGCCGCAGTGGTGCCCCACCGCAAAGCGCCTCAGCCCGGCCGAAGCACGGCGCAATCTGTGCATGATGCCCTCAGCCAATCTGGTCGCCCGCCAATGGGCCAAACATGGCAGCTGCATGACCCGGAAACCGGAGACCTATTTCAAGGTCACCCGGATTCTGTGGAACAGCCTGCAATTTCCCGACATGGATGGCCTGTCTCGGAAACGGGGCCTGACTGCCGGTGACATACGGACCGCGATTGCTTCGCAGAATGAAGGTATCGAGCCGATACATATCGGCCTTGATCTTGACCGCAAAGGCTGGCTGGAAGAAGTGCAGATTTGTTACGGCAAACGTTTCAGGCCTGTCCCGTGTGACAGGCGCCGGTTTGGCCCGCCGAACGGAAAGTTGGCCAAAATCTGGCGCGGACTTTGAAGTTTGCTTACCGGCGAGTCGCGAAAAAACTGCGTAGCAACGCCGCAGCTTCATCTGCACCAATGCCCGAATACACCTCCGGCTTGTGCAGGCATTGACGCTGTTCAAACACCCGCGCCCCCTGTTCCACCGCGCCGCCCTTCGGGTCCGAGGCACCGTAATAGAGCTTGGCAAGGCGCGCATGACTGATCGCCCCGGCACACATCGCACAGGGTTCCAGCGTAACCCATAATTCGCAATCTTCCAGCCGCTCGCGCCCCAGCGCCTTTGCCGCTTCGCGAATCGCCAGAATTTCCGCATGGGCCGTGGGGTCATGGTCTTCGCGCGGCGCATTATGGGCCGCTGCAATCACTTCACCGCCTCGTGTAATCACTGCGCCCACCGGCACTTCGCCTGATTGGGCAGCGATGGAAGCCTGCGCTAATGCGTCTTGCATCGGTTGAGGGAGCGGCCAGCGGGTCATTTGCCGCGTGCTAGCCCGTGCGCTACCGCCCTGCAAGAATGGGAGCCATGAACGAGGGCGCGAATTGCCGCAAGAAAGCTCGCCCACGAAGCGACAAACCATTGACGATTCGGCTTCGCGGGGTTAAGCGCCCCGCTTTCCGTTAGCACACGGACCCAGTAACTCGCCCAGACGCTATCAGCTGACGGGCCCGCAATCGATCGAGAATTATCATGTCGCGCATCTGCGAACTCACCGGCAAGGGTCGCCAAGTTGGCAACAACGTCAGCCACGCCAACAACCGGACCAAGCGGGTATTCCTGCCCAACTTGCAGAATGTCACGTTGATGAGCGAAAAGCTCGACCGCAGTTTCAAGTTCCGCGTGTGCACCAACGGTCTGCGTTCGGTGGAACATGTCGGCGGCCTCGATAATTGGCTGATCAAGACCAAGAACGTTAAGCTCAGTGACCGCGCCCGCAAGGTGAAGCGTGATCTGGTCAAGCTTGAAAAAGCTGCCGAAGCAGCCTGATTACCGGCGGCCTTTGGGCCGCCGAATCGACTAAGGATATTATCAAGGCACGCGGCCCCGGCTGCGTGCCTTTTGCTTTTGGTCCACCTCGCTATTCCCAGGATGACATCCTACTTGGCTGACGGTGCAATTTCGCTGGCGCGCGGATCCCAGCGCAAATTGAGCAGATATGTCCTCTGGAAATCGGCTCTATTGTCGTCCGAGATCATCCAGAGATCGAGCAGGCCATCATCGCGCGGCCACATCGCCAGCCCTTCAAAATTGTCAGAAGGGATTGGCGGGGCAATTGTCGCGATGACCCGGCCGCCCCAATGCTTGCCCGGCACAATCTTCGCTGGATCGGCAAGCACCAGTTTCACTGTAAACCGCGGCATGATTTCCCAGTGCACCCTGCGCACCAGGATCAGCACCCGGCCATCGGGTATCTGGACCATATCTACCGGGCGGTAGCCGGACGGGGGATCGAAAAGAAATTCATCCGCATCCACTCCGCTGACTGGATTGGCCACTGAATCCGAAGCAAACAGCAGCCCGGCAGAACCCTGATTACCCCACCCCCTTGCCCCTTCGGCGAGCAGGATAAAGCGTCCATCGTCAAGACGAACCATCGCTTCGGCGCCTTTGTTAGCAGGCCAATCCCGCATCTGGGCAGGCCTGACGCGCACCGGATGCTCTAAGTCTGCATCGAGCCGTTCGACCGCATTGACCCCCTCATAGCCGATCCAAATCCGGCCCGTAGCAGGATCATGGGTCATGGATTCGACATCGATCAGACGTTTTTCAGGCTGCAAATTTCCGGACAGATAGGCCATCTTTGCAGTCGGCGGCCCGTCGCCGCTCATGGTCAGCCGCATGATTCGCCCGCGGTCGCTCGCTGCGATCAGATGCCCGCCATCCAGCGCGATCATGGCGGAATAACCACCGAAATGATCATTGGTGCTGGCCAGCATCCACCCGCCGATCAATCGCACTTCGCCCGCAGAGGGCTGCGGCATTGCCAAGCGCGTGAAATAGATCGGTCCGGACAGGTTCGGCGGCGGCACTTCGGAACGAAGCCAGGTTACCGGCGCCAGCGCCATTGCTACCAATACAATCGGGATAAACCGCCTGTTGGCGGCCATCACGCGCAGACTCACATTGGCCCGGTGAACAGCAGCGGATCGAGCCGAGTGTCGCGCCATTTCAGGCTCCAGTGGAGGTGCGGGCCGGTGGCGCTGCCGGTTGAACCGATATTGCCGATATATTGGCCTTTCTTCACCACATCGCCTTCGCGCACAACCAGCCTCGAATTGTGCAGAAACGCACTGTTGAGCCCCATTCCGTGATCGATGATCAGCAGGTAACCTTCCAGCGAGAACGGCGTTTGCGTGGCTAGTACTACCACCCCGTCAGCGGGTGCGACGTAAGGAGTGCCATTTTCACCCGTCGCGATGTCGATGCCCGAATGATAGCTGCCCGGAACTCCGGCATAGATGCGCTGGGATCCGAATCGGCCCGATATCCGGCCCTTTACCGGCCAGATAAAACTCTGGCTCCAGCCATCGCTGTTCGCATTGACACCGCGCGCTGCATTGATCTGTGCCAATTCCGGGAGGCGGCGGCGCATGAATGCTTCGCTCGCCCCACCGGTAGAACGGGCGAGATTGACCCGTTCGATGTCCCATGCGCGCGGGTTGATGGTCAACGGACTTTCCAGCGTACGCCCGTTTGACAACCGGGCCATCAAGGTGGCGCTTTGACCGGCATCGCGGTCGAAAGCGGCGAAGAACACTCCCCGATTGTCGAGAGAAAGTTCCTGATCGTCCAAGCGGGCTGAAACGGTTCCGCCCGGGACCTGACCGCGGATCCAGCCGCCCTGGGTCAGCTCACCATTAAAAATGAACCTGTCCGGACCTGTGCGAACATTCTGTGCCGGAGTTGACGGCGGGACCGGCGCTGGCTGCGCCGTTGTAGCCTGCTGCTTGGCCGGGGCCGTCTGCACCGCTTTCACGGTTTCAGGCGTAGGCACGATATTGCACGCGGCCAGCAAAATGCAGGGGGCTGCGGCAATTAAACGAAGTGCAGCCATTAGCTTTCTTCCAAGGCGCGCCGCGTGGCGATCTCCGCGCTGGCATAAGGTTCCTGCAACTCGACGCTCCAATAGCGCAATTCTTCAAGGGAAACCTGCTGGCCGGTTACGGCGCACAGCACATATTGTCCCGGCCGCATCACGCGAAAGCCATTGGGGCCATAGATCAGTTGAGCGGCACTATCGCCTGAGGACATTAACATGGAACAGCTCTTAGCAAGTCTGGCTCAACCGAACAAATCTTCTTGTCTGTTTTTTGACGATGCAGGGGAAGGTTTTGCCGGTCTGGGGACGGGTTTGGCGGTCGCCCGGTTTCCGGCAGGTATCGCATCCAGCACGCCATCGGCAAATTCTATCGACAGCGCCGCTTGCCTTGCTGCCACCGCCCGGCTGCGCAGCAATTCGCCGCCCTCGCCTTTCACCAACACAAAACCGCGTTTCAGCGGGGCTTTGGGATTGAGCGATAGATACAGCCGCTCCAGCGCGGAGCACCGTTCATGTTCGCGCATGATCCGCTTGTGCACCAGATCAGGCATCAATCGCGTCGCAACCAGCCTGTTTCGGGCCTGATCCAGCCGGGCACGGAGCAGCGGCGCGGACAGCCGCGCCTTGTCCGCCATCAGCAAGGCGCGGGCCTGTGCTGCCCGGTCAGACAGGCCGCGCCGTAACCGTTCGGACAAATCGTCGAGCCGCTGGGCCTGAGGCTGCAACAACGCCTCGGGCCGGGGCAAGCGTTGCACCCGGGCCTCCAGCCGCTCACGTCCCAATGCAATCGGGCGCGGTGCAGCGCGTTTCTGGCGCAGGGCGAGATCTTCAACCGAGGCCTGCAATTCAGCACGGACCGGCACCGCCATCTCCGCTGCAGCGGTGGGCGTAGGGGCGCGGCCATCGGCGGCATAATCGGCCAATGTGGTATCGGTTTCATGTCCGACAGCGGAAATGATCGGGATCGAGCAATCAGCGATTGCACGGACCACGACTTCTTCATTGAAGCCCCATAAATCCTCCACCGATCCGCCGCCGCGTGCGACGATAACCAAATCGGGGCGGGGCACTGTGCCGCCCGGCTGAATGTCGGAGAAGCCGCGCACAGCCGCCGCGATTTGTTCGGCCGAGCCCTGCCCTTGGACGAGCACCGGCCAGACCAATACATGGCTCGGGAACCGGTCTGACAGGCGGTGCAATATGTCGCGAATCACTGCGCCAGTGGGTGACGTAACCACGCCGATCACCCGGGGCATGAACGGTAGGCGCTGCTTGCGCGCGGCGGCGAACAGACCCTCCGCCTCCAGCCGGGCGCGGGTTTTTTCGAGCAGCGCGAGCAGCGCTCCCTCGCCGGCAATTTCGAGTTTGTCGATCACAATCTGATATTTTGACCGGCCCGGAAATGTCGTCAGCTTACCGCTGGCGACCACTTCAATCCCGTCCTCCGGCTGGAAGGACAAGCGCTGTGCATTGCCGCGCCACATCACCCCGTCGATGACAGCTTTTTCGTCTTTCAGTGTGCAATACATATGCCCGGAGGCCGCCCGTTTGACGCCGGACAATTCGCCCCGCAGCCGGACAAAACCGAAACGGTCCTCCACCACCCGTTTCAGCTGGGTCGAAATTTCGGTGATGGTCAGCGGCTCGGAATTGTCGCCAGCCCGCGTTCGCGCTACCAGCCCGCCATTGTTGTCATCGCCACTGATGTCATCATTATCGAAAGGGCCGGGCATGAATATCCTGCTGTTGGGATCGGGCGGACGCGAACATGCGCTGAGCTGGAAGCTGGCGCAATCCCGTTTGCTGTCTGGCACACAGGATAGGTTCTATGCCGCGCCGGGCAACCCCGGAATTGCCGAGCATGCAATCTGTGTCGATCTTGACGCGGACGACCATGCGGCAGTGAACGCGTTTTGCGACGAGCACCGGATCGGATTGGTCGTGATCGGCCCCGAGGCACCACTGGTGGCCGGGCTGGCTGACAGTTTGCGCGGCGACGGAATTTCGGTGTTTGGACCAAGCAAGGCGGCGGCGCAGTTGGAAGGCAGCAAGGGCTTCACCAAGGATCTGTGCGAGCGCGCAGGGATCCCGACTGCCGGTTATGTTCGCACCAAATCCTTTGACGAGGCGGTCGCGGCGCTGGCCCGGTTCAAGCCGCCCTATGTACTCAAGGCGGACGGTCTGGCGGCAGGCAAGGGTGTGGTCATTCCCGAAACCCGCGAGGAAGCGGTCGCGGCGCTGGAAGGCATGTTCGGCGGGCGTTTCGGTGCAGCAGGCGCAGAAGTGGTAATCGAGGAGTTCATGCGCGGAGAGGAGGCGAGCTATTTTGTGCTAACCGACGGCGCAACCATCCTGTCCTTTGGCTCCGCGCAGGATCACAAACGCGTCGGCGAGGGCGATACCGGTCCCAATACTGGCGGCATGGGAGCCTACAGTCCTGCGCCGGTGCTGACCTCTATGCTTCGCGGCGAGGTGCTGGAAAAAATCATCGGGCCCACGGTAAGGACGCTGGCGAATGAAGGCATGCCTTATTCCGGAGTGTTGTTCGCCGGTCTGATGCTGACCGATGAAGGGCCAAAACTGATCGAATATAATTGCCGCTTCGGTGATCCCGAATGCCAGGTTCTGATGACCCGGCTGAAGAGCGATCTGGGCGAGCTGATGCTGGCCTGTGCAGACAACAAGCTGGCGACTTGTGAGCCGCCCAAGTTCACCAGCGACACTGCTGTGACGGTTGTAATGGCTGCAAAGGGTTACCCCGAAGCGCCCGAAAAAGGCGGAACGATCGACTTGCAGGCGGCTGAAGCAGGCGGCGCGAAAGTGTTCCACGCAGGCACCAAGCTGACCGAAGGCGGCGCATTGGTAGCTAATGGCGGCCGCGTACTCAGCGTTACCGCCACTGGCAAAAATGTGACCGAAGCACAGGCCGCGGCTTATCGCGCCGTCGATGCGATCAATTTTCCCACCGGCTTCTGCCGCCGCGATATCGGTTGGCGGGAAGTCGACCGGGAGGTCTAACCCAGCCGAGCAGCCACCAGCGCCTTCAAGTCGGCTTCAGGCCTTGCGCCGAAATGCGAGATCACTTCGGCGGCGGCGACCGCGCCCATCGTCAGGCAATTTTCAAGGCTTTCGCCGCGGACATGGCCCGCCAGGAATCCAGCGGCAAACAGATCGCCTGCGCCGGTGGTGTCGACGACCTTGGCAATGGGTTCAGCCGCGACTTCACCGCGCTGGCCGTTCATCAATGCCACCGCGCCCTTGGCGCTGCGGGTCGCCACCAGCACGGGCAGGTTCGGCGCCAGCATAGCCAGCCCGGCCTCGAAATCGCTTTCCCCGGTCAATGTCGCCAACTCGCCTTCATTGACGAACAGGATGTCGATCAGGCCTTCTTCGATCATCTTGCGGAAATCATCGCCGTGGCGGTCGATCACGAAACTTTCGGACGCAGTGAATGCAACCTTGCGGCCGGCATCCCGCGCCACCCCGATTGCCCGGCGCATCGCGCTACGTGGTTCCTCGGGATCCCACAGATACCCTTCGAGATAGAGTATGGCGGCATCGGCAATCGCGCTTTCATCCAGCGCCGCGGGCGGCAGGAACTGGCTCGCGCCGAGAAAGGTGTTCATGGTCCGCTCGCCATCGGGCGTAACGAAAATCAGGCACCGTGCGGTTGGTGGATCACCTGCGCGCACTGGCGTAGCAAAATCGATCCCCGCTGCGCGTATATCATGGCTGAACACTTCGCCCAGCTGATCGTCCGCAACCTGTCCGATAAACGCGCATTTTGCACCTAACGCGGCCATTCCAGCCAGTGTATTGGCTGCTGAACCGCCGGAGATTTCCTTGGCCGGTCCCATCGCTGCGTAGAGATCGCGAGCGCCATCGGTGTCGATCAAGGTCATGCCGCCGCGATTAAGGCCAAGCTGTTCGATCAGCGTATCCTCGCACGGGGCCATCACATCGACGATGGCATTGCCGAT
>JBBKWK010000024.1:0-2980 GCA_037968915.1 Pontixanthobacter sp. | reverse complement strand
CGGGCGGGTCAAGCGGGTATGGAGCTGTTTTATCGTCAGGCCGGAAATTGGGTCGCGCCAAGCGGGCGCGATAGTGGCGGCTGGACCTAGAACGAAGGCGCGGGCGCGATGTGCATTGTGGGGAATGTTTAGCTTCGGAGACGCGAAGATACCACAGCTCCACAGGATGATATCGAGGTCGAGCACGCGGGCGCGCCAACGCTGGCCGCGGATTGTCCGCCCGAATTCGTGCTCGATTCTCTTGAGGCGGTCCAGCAAGGCTTCCGGCGGAAGGTCGCTGGCGATTATCGCAGCGCTATTGGCATAGCGCCGCTGTGACGGGCCAATTGGGGCGCTGGTCATGATCGGCGAGGCGCTGACTACATTCAAACCCGCCTTGGCCAGACCGCCCAAGGCTGCAGCCAGCACCTTGCGCGGCGGGCCGTGCCGGGGGTGTCGGACGTTTGAGCCCAGCGCGATCAAATAGTATTGCTGCACGGATCAGGCGAAGATTTCGTTTTCTGCGGCCTTTGCATAGGGCGTGTCGAGGTGAAGTTTGCGCTTCTTGCGAAGCAGTCCGGATGTTGCGATCGTATAGGGCGCAATCACGTCGCGGGCGTAATCAGCCGCTCGCAGCCGAACTTGCACGGCGTCGGTTGGGACATCGTCCGGGTTTCGCCGCACCCTGATATCGACCGCCATCGCCGAGGCCGCGATCGCCCCTGATGCTGCGCGTTCTCGCAATACATAGAGCAAGCTGTCAATTACCTGCTGGGACGGTGGATTTTCGCCTTCTTCCATCACCGCAACCGCTGCAATTTGACCATCTGCGGTCAGTTCGAAGGCGATCGGATAGAACTCACCGTTTTTTTCCAGCAAAGCCGCCGCCATATCGAGGCATGCTGAATAAAGGTCGTCTAATTGATCTTGGCTTGGCATCCAAGTGTCCCCTCAAATATCCTCACAAATGCGGCTGTAGAGCTGCGGACGGCGGTCGCGGAAGAAGCCCATCCCGGCGCGGTGTTTTGCGGCCAGCGCCATGTCCAGTGTCGCCACCAGCACACCTTCTTCCTCGCCGCCAAATTCCACCACCAGATCGCCCCATTCATTGGTGATGAAACTGTGGCCGTAGAAAGACTGCTCCCCTTCCGCCCCGATGCGGTTGGCGGCCATTACCGGCATGCAGTTTGACACTGCGTGCCCTTGCATCGCGCGCCGCCACATATGGCTGGTGTCGAGCGCCTCGTCATAAGGTTCCGAACCGATTGCGGTGGGATAGAGCAGCATTTCTGCGCCCATCAGCGCCATCACCCGCGCGCATTCCGGGTACCATTGGTCCCAGCAAATGCCCACGCCGATGCGGGTTCCGAAAACGTCCCACACCTTGAAGCCGTCGTTACCGGGGCGGAAGTAGAATTTTTCCTCATAGCCCGGCCCGTCGGGAATATGGCTTTTCCGGTACGTGCCCATCACCTCGCCATTCGGCCCGATCATGGCCAGCGTGTTGTAATAATGGTGCCCGTCCCGCTCGAAGAAACTGGTCGGGATTGCCACCCCCAATTTCTTCGCCAGCTTGCGCATGGCGATGACGGAGGGATGCTCCAAAACCGGGCGAGCGCGCGCAAACAGCGCCTCGTCTTCTATCTGGCAAAAATAGGGGCCGGAAAACAATTCGGGCGGCAGGATCACCTGCGCGCCGCGCGCCGCTGCATCTTCTACCAACTGCACAACGGCGTCGATATTCTCGGCCTCGTCAGCGGAGCCGAGGGGAAGCTGCAGGGCGGCGACAGTAAGCTGCGTCATGCCGCCCCGTTTATTTGCGGACGAGCGCGAAGTCCACCTGCACCGACACGGCGCTCATCGTTTGACCGGGCATTACCGTGTTGGATGACGACCGTTCCATGGATTCCGGCATTGCTATCTGCGTCGACACTACAGGCGGCGGCGGGGGCGACATCGGCACTGCCCCGGGGAGATACCGGTTCCCCTGCCCGCCCCCTGCATCGCGGATATAGAGAACCCGGGCGATCTTCATGTCGGCGGCATCGGCATAGGCCTGCGCCCGGTTTCGCGCGGCTTTATACGCAGCGCCGTAGGCAGTGTTGGCGGCTTTTTCCGGATCGGACATGCGCAGGTCCGGCCCGCTCATGATATTGGCGCCCGCTTCTGCAGCAGCAGTCACCGCGTCGCCGGCCTTATCGACATCGCGCACGGTGACCGCGACGATGTTGCTGGCTTGGAACTGGCCCTTCTTGTCGCCCCAGTCGATCCGCTGGATACCGGTGTTGCGGGTCTGGATGTCCTTTTCGGCGACCCCAATTTTTTTCAGCGCGGTGACCACCTTGGCGATTGCTTCGGCATTGGCTGCGGTTGCGGCGGTGGCCGTGCGGGACCAGCTGTTGATCCCGGCCTGGAACTGCGCCTCGTCCGGACGCGTTTCGGCGCGGCCGGTTGCGCTAACCGATAGCAACGTCTCGTCGCTATCGACTCCGCGCGGATCATAAGCCTGACCGCCGCAAGCTGACAGGGCAAGCGTGCCCGCTAACGTAAAGAAAATTCGCTTTTGCATGATATTTCCCCATTTCATGGAATGACTTAATCAGAAATGAGACAGTGTATCATGCATCAAAGATGAACCCCGCCTGACGCATTGCGCCGGACGGGGTTACCTCTGATATTCGTGCCTTGCGGCCACCCCCCCCCCGCCGTGATTGGCGGGGCTATCGGTGCATTTAAGGGCGTTTGCGGAACAGCAAAGTCATCCGGTCGCTTTCGCCCAGATTTTTCAGTTGGTCCTTCTTGGTGCCGAGTGACGGCGGCATTTCCCACACGCCACGTTCGTGGTCCGCAGTGTCCTTGGTATTCGCGTTGATCTCGCTGGTGCCGACCAGTTCGAACCCATGCGCTTCGGCCATCGCAATGATGTCCTGCTGGCGCATGTAACCCTTGCTGCCATCGGTGTAGGCAGCCGGAGCCCATGATTTGGCACGGTGCTGGACAA
>JBBKWK010000023.1:0-9362 GCA_037968915.1 Pontixanthobacter sp. | reverse complement strand
TCGGGATGAACGATCTGGAGCATATCGCCATAGCGGTCGAGCCGCCCGGCCACCCAGCGCTTCTCCCCCACTGGCAGCAATTTCTTGGCGGTGTAGGATGCGCGCCCGAAATAGGTCAGTGAGCAGACGTTGCCGACCTCGTCCTGCGCTAGCACCCGATAAGGTCCGCGTCCGCTGGAACTGCGATGTTCAATCGGGGTCAGCGCGATAATGATCTGCTCGCCTTCACTGCCCTCATCGAGATCTGCAATTGAACGGCGGGTGACGAACCGTTCGGGCAGGTGAAAAATTATATCCCGCAGCCGCGACAGGCCGAGTTTATCGAGCGGCTTTTTGAGTTTGGGGCCTACGCCTTCCAGCGCTTCTGTCTCGATAAACAGCGGATTGAGGGCTTCGGGGCGCATCACGCTGCTATAGCTGCTTGGCGCGCCATTTCCATAGCTGCTTGTACGGCCATTCTATAGCGCTTGCGCAGGGCGGGCGAGTGCCCTAATCGCCCCCGCATGCCCGATAAAAGCACTCTCGAAACCCGGCTGGCCCGCGCCAAGTTTCGCGGCTGGCACCGCGGTACGCGTGAAGCAGACTATATGATCGGCGGATTTTTCGACCGCTATCATGCGAGTTGGGGCGAAGCTGAACTGCTCTGGTTCGAAACTCTGCTGGATGAAGACGATGTCGACATCATGGCTTGGGCGCTCAAAACTCAAGATGTACCGGAACACATGGCCGGACCGCAGATTGATCTGATGATGCGGCTTGATTACGTCGACATTCCCCGCTGACGGGCCCCCGTTTCCTCCACCAACCGAGCGCATAATGGCCGACCTTTCCCGCATCCTGAGTGCGAACACATCGCTGACCTTGTCCTCCGTCGCGCGCGGGGCGCAGCCGCTGGTGTTGGCCGATCTGGCCCGGGCCTCCAAAGGTCGCGCAATATTCGTCGCACCCGATGATGCGGCGATGCGGGCCATGTCCGAAACTGCGCATTTCTTCGCGCCGGAGCTTGAGGTCATTGAATTCCCCGCGTGGGATTGCCTGCCGTATGATCGGGCGAGCCCGGCCTTGTCGGTGAGCGCAAAACGGCTGTCCGCATTGCATCGCTTGCAGTCGGGCAAAAGCGGTTCGCAATTGGTGGTCACGACCGTAAACGCCGTACTGCAACGCGTGCTGACACCGTTTCGCATCCGCGAGTCCGTTCGGCTGTTCAAGCCGAGCACCGAGATTGGCCACGCCAGCCTGTCCCACCTGCTCCAGCGACAGGGCTATTCCCGCACCGACACGGTGATCGACGCGGGCGAATTTGCGGTGCGCGGATCAATATTCGACATCTTCCCTTCGGGGCTGGAACAAGGCCTGCGGCTCGATTTCTTCGGGGACGAGTTGGAAAGTCTGCGCCTGTTCGATCCGGGCACGCAAATGAGCACCGGGATTCTCAGGGAGCATTTGCTGCTGCCCGCCAGCGAGGCGTTGCTGGACGAAGACACGATCAAGCGGTTCCGCGGCCGGTACCGCGAAATGTTCGGCGCTGCTGCAACCGGCGATCCATTGTATCAGGCGGTCAGCGAGGGGCGACGGCAAGCCGGGATGGAGCACTGGCTACCTTTGTTTGAGGATAAGTTGGCGACGCTATTCGACCACTTGTCCAAGGACGACCAGATAGTGATCGATTCCAGCGCGATTCCAGCCGGGGACGAGCGGCTGACTGACATCACCGACTACCACCAGTCACGGCAAGATGCAGCGGGCCAGAAGGCAGGCAGTTACCGTCCGATTGGCGAAGATGCGCTTTACCTCACCCGCGCGGAGTATGAGAGCTATTTAAATCAATGGCCGGTCCATAAATCCAGCATTTTTGCCGAACCGGAAAGCGACAAGGTAGTCGATTTCGGATTTACATCGGCCCGTGATTTTACGCCAGAACGCGCACGCGGCGACAATATCTACAGCGCCGCCGCGCAGCATCTTAAAGCTCTCGGCAATAGCGGTAAGCGCCCGCTGTTGGCGACTTATTCGACCGGCAGCCGTGCCCGCATCGCCTCGATCCTGTCGGAAGCCGGAATTGAAACGGCGCTGGCCGATAGCTGGCAGGAAGCGCTTGGACTGTCTGCCAAGGGTAAACCGGTGGCGACGGTCCTGCCGCTGGAAAGCGGGTTTGCCAATGATCAGTTGGAGCTGCTGACCGAGCAGGATATTCTCGGCGACCGGCTGGTCCGGCGCAAGAAAAAGCGCAAGGATGCCGACGCCTTCCTTGCCGAGCTGTCCGCACTCAGCACCGGCGATCTGGTGGTTCATACCGACCACGGGATCGGACGCTATCTTGGCCTTGAACCAATCGCCGCAGGCAAAAGCCAGCATGATTGCGTGATGCTGGAATACGCCGGCGGCGACAAATTATACATTCCAGTCGAAAACCTTGAGGTCCTGTCGCGCTATGGCTCGTCGGAAGACTTCGTCCAGCTAGACCGGCTCGGCGGCGAGGCATGGCAGCGCCGCAGTTCGCGGATGAAGGATCGCATCCGCGAAATCGCGGGTGAATTGATGAAAACCGCCGCTGCGCGCGCGCTCCGCAAGGCGCCCGTCCTCAGCGCGGACGAAAGCAGCTTCAATCAGTTCGTCGAACGCTTCCCATGGGAGGAAACCGACGACCAGGACCGCGCTATTGCCGATGTTCTGGGCGATCTGGAAAGTGGCCGCCCGATGGACCGCCTTGTTTGCGGCGATGTGGGCTTCGGCAAGACCGAGGTCGCCCTGCGCGCCGCCTTTGTCGCGGCGATGAACGGCCAGCAAGTTGCGATTGTCGCGCCGACCACACTGCTCGCGCGCCAGCACTTTACCAATTTTGTCGAACGCTTCGCTGGTTTCCCGCTTAACGTCGGCCGCCTCTCCCGCCTCGTCCCGGCCAAGGAAATGACCGAGACCCGCAAGGAACTGGAGGCGGGCACGATGGATGTCGTGATCGGCACCCATGCAATTCTTTCAAAATCGACCCAGTTCAAGGATCTCGGCCTGGTGATTGTGGACGAGGAGCAGCGGTTCGGCGTCACCCATAAGGAAAAGCTGAAACAGCTACGCGCCGATGTGCATATGCTGACGCTGACCGCCACCCCGATTCCGCGCACGCTGCAAATGGCGATGGCCGGCCTGCGCGAACTGTCCACCATCCAGACCCCACCGGTCGACCGTCTTGCGGTGCGGACTTATGTGATGGAATGGGACGATATGGTGATGCGCGAGGCATTGCTGCGCGAACATCACCGCGGCGGGCAAAGCTTCATCGTGGTCCCGCGTATCGCGGACATGGCCACGGTGGAGGAATGGCTCCACGAGCATGTGCCCGAGATCAAGGCGATCAGTGCGCACGGCCAGATGTCCCCGACCGAAGTCGAAGCGCGGATGGGCGCGTTTTACGACCGAAAATACGAAGTACTGCTATCGACGACCATCGTCGAAAGCGGGCTGGATATTCCCACCGCCAACACCATCATTATCCACCGTGCAGACCGCTTCGGCCTCGCGCAATTGTACCAATTACGAGGCCGCGTTGGCCGGTCGAAATTGCGCGCCTATGCTTATTTAACTCATCCGCGCGATCAGGCGCTGACTGAAGTTGCTGAGAAACGCCTGAAGGTGCTGGGCGATCTCGACAGTCTGGGGGCCGGTTTCCAGCTCGCCAGTCACGATCTCGACATTCGCGGCGCGGGCAATTTGCTGGGTGACGAGCAATCCGGCCATATCCGCGAGGTCGGCTTCGAATTGTATCAGTCGATGCTGGAAGACGCGATCCTTGCATTGAAGGCTGGAGACAGCGGGCTAGAGCGCGATACCAGCAAGCTTAGCCCGCAGATCACCGTCGATGCACCGATCATGATCCCGGAAGAATATGTTCCCGACCTGACCGTGCGAATGGCGCTTTACCGCCGCCTCAATAACGCCGTCGACAAAGCCGAAATCGAGGCAATGGCGGCTGAAATGATCGACCGCTTCGGCGCCCTGCCGCAAGCCACCAGCAATCTTATTCGGCTGATCGAGATCAAGCATCAGGCAATTACTGCCAATATCTCGAAAATCGATGTCGGGGTACGCGGCACTCTGGTGTCCTTCCACAAGAACGCCTTCCCCGATGGCCCCGGCCTGATTGCCTATGTCGACCGACTGGCAGGAACTGCAAAACTGCGCCCTGATATGAAGCTGGTGATCAACCGCGCATGGAACGATCCGATCTCGCGCCTCAACGGATTGTTCCAGCTGACCAAAGGCCTTGGCAATATCGCAAGAAAAGCCGCGAAACGCTGAACAGTCAGTTAGTTTTGCCTGCCAACGTTGTGAATTCAGCGCCTCCCATCGGGGCTGCCCGCAAGAATCCCTGATAGAATTCGCAGCCTTCATTCGCGATCAGATCGCGCTGCTTCTGCGTCTCGATCCCTTCCGCAATAGTTTTCAACGATAGCGTCTTGGCCAACGCGAGGATGCCGCGGAACACCGCCATGTCCTTGGGCGTATCGGCAATCCCCTCGACCATCGCGCGGTCTAGCTTAAGATAGTCCAGCGGCAATATCTGAAGGTAGCGGAAGTTACAGAAGCCGGCCCCGAAATCATCGAGCGCGATTCGCACACCGCAGTCTCGCAATTCGCTGAGCATGGCGGCGGAACGCTCGAGTTCGGCAAGTAGAACATGTTCAGTAATCTCAAGCGTCAGCTGCCCGGGCGCAAAACCCGAAATATCGATCATTGTCTGCAATTCACTGGCAAAACTGGCAGCGGCCAAATCCGCCGGCGTGACATTGAGAGACAGCCGCATATCCCCGGGCCAAGCCGCTGCATCTCGCAAGGCCCGCTCGGCGATATGGCGTGATAGCGGCGCGACATGGTCGGCCCGCTCGGCAATTGCAAACAACGCGCTCGCGCCGATCCTGCCCAATTGCGGATGCTGCCATCGGGCCAGCGCCTCTGCCCCGATCAACCGATCATCTGGCAGGCTGTATTGCGGCTGATAAACCATTTCGATCTCATCGCGGTCGAGCGCGGCCAACAGGTCCGCCTCGAGTTGCGCATTGGGACGCCCGCGCGGTGTGTGTTCGCCATCGGCCCAAATTACCCGCTGGCCATGGCTATGGTGCGCCCGCTCCAGCGCCTCGCCCAGACGGTCAAAGATCATTTGCGGCCCTTCGTCTGGCATTGCCCGCATCAGCGCGAGCCGAGGCCACAAGCGGAGTGTGCCTGCATCATCCAGGCCCGCAATCGGATGCGCAACGGCATCGGCGAGTGCTTCTCCCAGCCATTGCCAGCGTTCGCGGCTACATGCTTCGCGTACCGCGAGCAAAAACTTGCCGCCGCCGATCCGTGCTGCAATCCAGTCGCCGTCTTCAAATTCATCTTCGGAAAAATGCGCGATTCGCTGCGCTACGGTTACGAGCGCCCCGTCGCCTGCAGCCTCTCCATAAGCCAGATTGACCGTATCAAAGCGCCCAAGCGCCAATAGCATGACGTGCACTGGTGCTGTGCGGCCCTCCGCCGCCGCCTGTTCCTGCCATTGAGACAGCTTCATTCTTGCAGCCGGTGTTCCGGCCAGCCCGGTCAGGGCATCTCGTTGGTCGGTTTGGATCATGCGATAGATACTTGCCATGCTTGGTCCCTAACGCGAAACGATTTGCGTGTGCGGGGTTTGTGACATCCGTTGCCAAATGGCACAGTGCTCCATAGAACCGGGGACCGTGAGTAAGGTCAGCTGATCTGCTCGATCATTCGCATTGCCCGAGGGGGGCGGCATTTTGGCCAACAGTCACAATTTCAGCCGATTGGCTTTGCTGGCGTCCGACACCGAGCGGGCGCAGGAGGCCGAGGCAGAGTTGCGCGGCGAGCACGATTGGGTCTCGCTGGACCAAGCGGAGGCTGTCGTCGTGCTGGGCGGAGACGGATTCATGCTGCAAATCCTCCACCAGATGCTCGACGATAGTCGGGTAATTCCTGCCTATGGCGTCAATCTGGGCACGGTCGGTTTTCTGATGAACAAGCAGCGGACCGTGTCCAAAATTATGGGCCGGATCAATAAGGCGCGTTCGATTGCAATTTCGCCGCTCCGGATGGAGGCGATTACGCAGGACGGCAAGCACCATACATTCTGCGCGATCAACGAGGTGTCGCTTCTGCGCGAAACACGTCAGACCGCCAAGATGGAAGTAATTGTGGACGACAAAGTGCGCATCAAGGAATTGGTGTGCGACGGTGTGTTGGTAGCCACCCCAGCGGGTTCGACTGCTTACAACCTGTCCGCCAATGGCCCGATCTTGCCACTCGATTCGCAATTGCTTGCGCTCACGCCGATTTCCGCTTTCCGGCCCCGTCGTTGGCGCGGCGCGATACTGCCAGACCGCAGCCGGATCACCTTTCGCGTTCTCGATTCGGACAAGCGCCCCGTGTCGGCGGTCGCCGACCAGAAGGAATTGCGTGATATCGCGCAGGTTTCGCTGGAAATCGCGCGAGAGGCGCAGTTGACCCTGCTGTTCGACCCCGGCCATTCGCTCGACGAACGGATAGTTGCCGAGCAATTTGTGGTCTGACTTTTTAACGTGCAGCGCCTGCCGCTACTTGCCAAACGAATCTGGCCTGCATATAGGCGCACTCCTGTCTGAAAGGGCGGCTGACGAATTTGGTCAGCAGGATGGGTGTTCCCCGATAGCTCAGCGGTAGAGTAGGTGACTGTTAATCACTTGGTCGTTGGTTCGAATCCAACTCGGGGAGCCATCATTTTCCAAGCGTCAAATGATTGGCGACGATATTCAAAGGGCCCGGTTAGCTGATGCTGACCGGGCCCTTCGCTTTGGTGCTTGATGAAAATGCGATCAGGCAGCTGCGCCGTGGCAGTGCTTGTACTTATTGCCCGAACCACAGGGACATTGTGCGTTCCGGCTAACTGCCAAGTCTACGTAGGGATTGTCTTTGTTCGACCCGCCAGGTCCGCTGGCCGCGCGCGGTGAACCTGCGAGGGAACCAAACATTGCCTCCCGCCCGGCAGAACCGTCGTTGTCATCCGAATTGTCGAGACCGGTCAACGGATCCACGTGGCCAGTCAGGAAGTCTGGTAGATCGGGCAAGGCTTCCTGCGGTGTCGGCGCCATCCGCAATTCGCTCTTAAGTAGGATGCTGGTGATGTCTTCGCGCAGGGTTTCCAGCATTCGTTCAAACAGGCCAAATGCTTCCTGCTTATATTCATTAATCGGCTGTTTCTGGGCATAGGCCCGCAGGAAAACCACCTGACGCAGCGCGTCGAGCGTCGCAAGATGTTCCTTCCAATGGTAATCAAGTCGTTCGAGCAGAATGCTTTTTTCCACTCGTCGCCAAATACCGGGTTCGGACGCGGCTATCTTGCGGTCCATTATCGCATCGACCTCTTCGCGGATGCGGTCCTCGATCAGTTCGGGTTCGACCTGGTCTTCTTCCAGCCACTGGTCGAAGGGCGGATTGATGCCGAGCACTTCAGCAGTGCGCTCCTTCAAATTGCCAATATCCCACTGTTCAGGATAGGATCCCGGCGGGCAGGCAGCACCGACCAGCGCATTAACCGTGTCGTGGCGCATATCGACAACCACATCATCAACTGCTTCGCTGTCCATGATTTCGGCGCGCTGTTCATAAATGACCTTGCGCTGATCATTCATCACATCATCATATTCGACGACTTGTTTGCGAATATCGTAATTGCGCGCTTCAACTTTCTTCTGCGCGGTTTCGATTGCCTTGCTGAGCCATTTGGAGCCGATCGCTTCGCCGTCTTCGAGATTGGAATTCATCATCCGGCTGAACAGTGTGTCCGGCCCGAAAATACGCAGCAGATCATCCTCAAGACACAGGTAGAAACGCGAAAGACCGGGGTCCCCCTGACGGCCGGAGCGGCCACGCAACTGATTGTCGATCCGGCGGCTTTCGTGCCGTTCGGTGCCCAGCACGAACAATCCGCCCGCCTCGATCACCTTGTCCCGCTCGACTTTTACCTCTGCTTTGATCTTGGCCAGCCCGGCAACACGTTCCGGTCCTTCGGGAATTCCGGCGAGCTCCGCTTCCTCGCGAAATTCGAGATTACCGCCGAGCTGGATATCGGTACCGCGGCCAGCCATATTGGTGGCGATGGTCACCGCTCCAAGTCGGCCCGCCTGAGCCACGATATGCGCTTCACGTTCGTGGAAACGCGCATTGAGCACCGAATGCTCGACCCCCTCATCGTCGAGGAATTTGGATAGCAATTCAGACTTTTCGATAGAAACCGTGCCAACCAGAGTTGGTTGCCCGATCTCTGACTTCTCCGCGATAGCCTTCGCGATTGCTTTGAACTTATCTTCGGTATTTTTGAAGAATTGGTCGTCTTCATCCACCCGCAACACATCAACATTGGTCGGAATCGTGACCACATTCATCTTATAGATTTCCCAGAACTCGCCCGCTTCGGTTGCGGCCGTCCCGGTCATGCCTGACAGTTTGGGGTACATGCGGAAATAATTCTGGAAAGTGATCGAGGCCATCGTCTGGTTTTCCGGCTCGATAGTCATGCCTTCCTTGGCCTCGACCGCCTGATGCAGGCCGTTGGACCAGCGGCGACCATCCATCATCCGCCCGGTAAATTCATCGATGATGACGACTTTGTCATCCTTGACGATGTAATCGGTATCGCGCCTGAACATATGCACCGCGCGCAGTGCCTCGTTCATATGGTGAACGACCTGAGTATTGACGACATCGTAGAGGTTTTCAGATTCGAGCAGCCCCTTCTCGATGAGCAACTTTTCGACTTCTTCTGTACCATCCTCGGTCAGTTGGATGGTTTTGCTCTTTTCATCCTTTTCATACCAATCTTCGGGAATGGCTTTCACTACCTCATCGATCTGGACATAAAGCTCGGTCTTGTCCTCGGTCGGGCCGGAGATGATCAGCGGGGTCCGCGCCTCGTCGATCAGGATAGAATCGACCTCGTCGACAATCGCGAAATTGAACGGCCGTTGGACCATCTGGCTGCGTTCGTGCTTCATGTTGTCGCGCAGATAATCGAAGCCGAATTCGTTATTGGTGCCGTAGGTTATGTCGGAGCCGTAAGCCTCGCGGCGTTCATGCTCTCCCAAATTTGGCACGATCACTCCGACAGTCAGTCCCAGCCAGGTATATAGCTGGCCCATCCATTCAGCATCGCGGCGGGCGAGGTAATCATTGACCGTCACCACGTGTACGCCCTTGCCCTCGATGGCGTTGAGATAGGTCGCGAGTGTGGCAACCAGAGTCTTACCCTCACCCGTGCGCATTTCAGCGATTTCACCCCGGTGCAGCACCACGCCGCCGATCAACTGGACATCGAAATGACGCATTCCCAGCACTCGGAC
>JBBKWK010000022.1:0-3381 GCA_037968915.1 Pontixanthobacter sp. | reverse complement strand
GAAGCCGCCACCAGCAAAGCCGTGCGCTGGTCGACATCCGTTCCGGTTATCACCGCGCCGTTCACCATCGCAGTTGCGCGGCGAATGTTCGGATCGCTTTTGCCAAGCAAAGTCGCATTCTCGGGAATCTTGAGGGTGTTGCCGCTTTCCGCTTCGCCCCGACTTTGCGCCTGAGCCTGAGCCTGAGCCTGAGCGGCAATTGGCGCGATGGCCAGACCAAGGGTGGTGAAACCGGCAAGAAGTTTTGACATGGTATTCTGAATCACACTGAAATTCCGATATGGTGCGCAAATTGCCGCGCTATGAACTGGCCAAGGCATTGCCTAACGCGGCTTAACCGTAGCTGAGTGGCGGCGTGAATAGCGGGTTTGCTTCGCGTTGCCAATTGCCGCCTTGTGGCTAAGTTTGACCGATGTTTTTTGCCCAATCCAGCGCTCAATCTAGCGAAAACCCAGATTGCGCAGGCTGAAATAAAGCTGGAAGGTGTTGCCGCGTTCGGCATCACCCGAAGTCACATAGTCACGCCGCCAGGTAAGCCCCAGTTCCAGACAATCATCCTGATACGCGACACCAAGGCGGGTCCGGACTGCTTCAAACCCGTCAGAGTTGAATGTCGGGTCTTCGCTGCGGTCAGTCAGGTTGAACACGCCCGAACCGAACACCGACCAATAGTTGGCGAAATGGACCCGGGAGGCAACGCGCAATTCCTCGCGGTCCTGCAAATCTTCCACCAGCCCATCAATGTCGCGGTTCAGTTTAAGGTAGCCCACTTCGAAATAGGTTTGCCGTGAACCGACTGTGGCATCGAATTCGTTGCGCCGCAGGTTCAAATTGTCCTTGTCCAACCGATAGCGGTGGGTCAGCTTGACGAAATCCTTGAAACGAACCTCGGTGCGCCCGACCAAGTCTGAAACGCGCTCGCTCAATCCGGTTCCGTCGATCAGAATTTCCGACGTTTCCTTGAACCGGTACGATTGGCCCAGCGTAGTTTTAATCCGCCATCCGGGACGTTGCAGTTCCCAGTCGAAACCGTAAGTCAGGCGGACACCGTCCTCGACCCGGTCATATCCGGGGAAACGGTTCAGCGCGAACAGGTTCGAATCTTCCAGATCAATCGCGCGGGAATCTTCATTGGGCACCGCCAGATTGCGGATTGGCGGTGTGGCGACCAACTGAACTCTGGGGGTAAATACCTGGGTGCCGCCAAGCAATTCACCGACAAATGGCCATTTTACGTCCATTGCCGCCAGCCCGATCGCGCGGGCCTGCCAGCCCGGTAGCCCCCGATAAGTAACTGTGCTGGTCAGATCATTGTCGCTGCTGTGATAGACATCGCCGCGCGCCAATGCGGTCAGCGAGACAATCTGGCCCATGCCAGTCACTTGCCGCAAATCCCACCGCACACTGGCAAAAGCGCGCTGCGTATCCTGCCCGGTATCGCGCGAAAGATTGAGCGAATTAGCCTGTAATTCGACCTTCCCGCCAAGCAGCGGATCCTGCAGCCGTCGGCGGTAATCGACCACCGGCAGCACCAGCGGAACCTGTCCCTGATCCTGATCGAGCCGCATCGTCTGCGTGGCCCAGCCAGCGACTGTGAGATAGCTGTTTTCGTCGATCCACTCGACATTGATGGTCGAGCGCAGACGGTCATCATTGCTGATGTCGTAACGGCGCAGGAATGTGCGGTCGCTTGCTCGGCGCAGCGAACCGGTAACGCTCAATTCCGGGGTGAACTGGAATTTGCCATTGGCAGCGATATACCCGCGCAAATCGCGTTCCGAAGTTGGTATCCCGGTAAAGCTGGAAATTCGGCGACTCTCGGTCAGATAGCCGGTGATCTGATACGCGCCTTCGTCAACCAGATGGCGGAATTGGCCTGACAGCATTGGCGGCGCCTCGCTGAACACCGTGCCGGTCACTGTCAGGTCGCGATTATCTGCCATCCGCCAGTAATAATTGCCGGTAACCTCCAGTCCGTTGGATTGCCCGATCCGAATTTCAGGCACCAGAAATCCGGATTCCGCCCTGCCATCCGTGCGCAACGCGAGGCCGGGCAACGGTAATAGGCGTTGGCCGAACAATTCCAGATAGGCCCCACGGAACCGGATGCGGCGATTGTCCGGATCATACGTCACCCGGTCAGCGGTTATCCGCCAGCTAGGGTTTTTCGGACATCCTTCGGAATCCTCAACCGCGCAGGCGCTGTATGCGGCCTCAGTCAGAATTACCGTACCGTCTGCGTCCCTGGTGCCGTTATTGGCCGCCAGACGACCGCCTTCGCGCAGGGCGAGCAGCAGATTATCCATCGCGCCGGTTTCGAATTTATCATTCAGCTCCAGCCGCTCGGTATAAAGCTGGTTACCGTCCTGATCGACAAAGCGGACGTCGCCCGACGCGGTGATGAGCCCGCTCTTGCGGTCCCAGCGGACTTCTTGGGCGCGGACTGACTGGTCTTCGCTGCGTAGCACCACGCTGCCGCTGGCTGTGACCACGTCATTGTCCGAATCGTAAGTGAGATTATTTGCCTCAAAGTCAATTTCGCGCGGCTCGGCGGGGGTTTCGCTCGCGGGAGACACCTGTATCTGGGGCTCGACTGCTTCCTGAGCCAAGACGGGCGACACGCCGCAGCCCATCGCCAAAGCCAGAAATCCAGTGGTTTTATAAAGAACGGTTCGGGTCATGGCGCGCGGCTGGGTCTTTATTGTGGTCGGCATGGGAATAGGTGGGGGAGCTGGGATGGAGCGGGGGGCATGGCTTGCCTATCGCACTGCCCGCGCCTAATCGCAATTGCTAAGCGAAGCGGCGGACTTGTCCTGCTGCAAACCGCGCCCACACTTGATCCTAATTATTGTTCGGAGCCTCCATGAAAATCCTCTTCAGCCAGAATATTCCCGCCGATGCCAGTTTGTTGGGGCGGATCGCGAACAAAGACGCCATGCCCGCCGGGCTAGAAAAATCGCTGTTAGAAGGCGCCAAGACCGCCCGGTTCAAGGGCAATGCCGGCCAGGTTTTCGACGGCTTTGTCGAGCGGGCTGGCACGGTAGTGCGCGTCGCAATTGCCGGGGCGGGCGATCCGGCTGGGAAAGATCGCCGCACGGGTCTGGAAAAAGCTGGCGCGGCGCTGACCGCAAAATTCCTTACTTCGGGCGAAACAGCCATGGTCCTCGATCTTTCGGATAGCGGACTGGGCGCGGCAGACGCGGCCTCCGTGCTGCTGGGCCTGCGGCTACGTAGCTGGCGGCACGATGAATACCGTACCAAGCTGAAAGAAGAACAGAAGATCACCCTGACATCGGTGACCGTAATCGGGGCACCAGAAGGTGCCGAGGCGGCGTGGTCCGATGCCTCTGCCGTCGCGACCGGCGTCGAATTTACCCGTCA
>JBBKWK010000021.1:0-5714 GCA_037968915.1 Pontixanthobacter sp. | reverse complement strand
ATGCGTGGCATTTTTCAGTACTCCTTGAATTCAGAACCGGCTCAATCGAGGCCGTATGGGGCCCATTTCTTGATCGTCCGCGCATCGGGCGTGGAAATCACAGAGGTGCCGCGGTTCTGGCGGATGTACTTGGCAGTATGATGCGTGAGGCGGTGGCGTTTGCCAGCCACACCGTGCTTCACTTTGCCGGTTGCGGTGATTTTGAAGCGTTTCTTCACACCGCTCTTGGTCTTCAGCTTGGGCATTTTCGTCTCCTGTCAGAAACACGTACGGTCAGCCCTGGCAGCCCTAACGGCCAGGCCAACTCATGAATCACGTGTAGTGAAGCGCGGGCGTATATAGCGCTGGCGCGGTAAATCAAGCGTTTCGGCGGGTTCGGACGGAACGCTTAGCAAAGGAACGCTCAGTTAGCGTCAGCCCATTGCCTCGAGCACATCTTCCAGCCGCGCCGGTTCCCCCAGTGCCAATATTCGCCCGTCACTGTTTGCATCCAATGGATTGCCTTGCCAGTCCGCCATCAGGCCGCCTGCGCCTTCGACAATCGGCACCAACGCCGCATAGTCATAAAGTTTGAGGCCCGATTCGCAGACAATGTCGAGGTGCCCGCTCGCGAGCAGTCCGTAATTGTAGCAGTCGCCGCCCCACACCACGATCTTGGACGTCTGAGCGGCCAACGACATGAATGCACTGCCGTCGTCATCCGAGAAGTATTGCGGCCCTGACGACGCGAGCGTGGCGTCAGATAGGGATTTGCAGGAGCGCACCCTAACGGGATCGCCGTTCAGCGTTGTGTCCTCGCCAATTCGTCCGGCCCATCTCTCGCGCGTTACCGGCTGGTCGATAATGCCGAGCACCGGCCACCCGTCCTGAACAAGTGCAATGAGTGTGCCGAAGATCGGCCGTCCGGCCATGAAGCTGATGGTCCCGTCGATCGGATCGAGCACCCACTGGCGCCCGGCCCCCTCGTTCCGCGTGCCGTACTCCTCGCCGATTATCCCGTCATCCGGCGCCTCGCTTTCAAGGATGGAGCGCATCGCCGCCTCGGCAGCTTTGTCCACTTCGGTAACGGGCGATGCATCGGACTTGCGCTCGTGCGACCAATCCCCGCGGAACATTGGGCGAATCACCGACCCGGCCGCATCGGCCAGCCGGTTGGCCAGAGCAAGATCGCGTGCGGTGGCCATGCTCAGTCGAACAGGCTGGAGACGGAACTTTCATCGGCGATCCGGCGGACTGCCTCGCCGATCAGCGGCGCGATCGTCAAAATCCGGATACGGTCCGAATCGAGCGCGGCGTCGGTTGGCAGGATGGTGTCGCAGATTACCAGTTCTTTCAGCGCCGAAGCGTTGACCCGTGCCACTGCGCCGCCGGACAATACGCCGTGAGTGATATAGGCCGCCACGCTGGATGCCCCGCTATCGAGCAGCGCCTGCGCCGCGTTGCACAGGGTGCCGCCCGAATCGATGATGTCATCGATCAGGATGCAATGGCGCCCCTCGACATCGCCAATGATGTTCATGACTTCTGATTCGCCGGGTCGGTCGCGCCGTTTGTCGACGATAGCGAGCGGCGCATTGTCGAGCCGTTTGGCCAAGGCCCGGGCGCGGACCACGCCGCCAACATCGGGCGAAACAACCATCAAATCCTGATCGCCGTACCGCGCCTTAATATCCGCCGCCATTACCGGCGCCGCATAGAGATTGTCGGTCGGGATATCGAAGAAACCCTGAATTTGACCAGCATGCAGATCGACCGATAACACCCGGTCAGCCCCCGCTTCTGTAATCAGATTGGCCACCAGTTTGGCCGAAATCGGCGTGCGCGGGGCGGGCTTGCGGTCCTGCCGCGCATAGCCGAAATAGGGTATAACCGCGGTGATCCGCCGGGCTGACGCGCGCCGCAACGCGTCGATCCCGATCAGCAATTCCATCAGATTGTCGTTCGCGGGATAGCTGGTCGATTGGAAGATGAAGACATCTTCACCGCGGACATTTTCGTGGATTTCAATAAAAATTTCTTCGTCCGCGAACCGCCGCACACTGGCATCCGTCAGCGGTATCTCAAGATAGGCCGCGATCGCCCGTGCCAGTGGCAGGTTCGAATTGGCGGCCATGATCTTCATGCGGAATTCCTCTGGACGTTAATCGTGTGTGGCGGGATTAGCCAACCTACGCCCTATTGCAACAGGACTGCCCTCTCACTTGTTGAAAGACGGCCTGAATTCTGGCGGCAGAATTCAATCGAGCCGGTGCTCGCCCTTGACCCAGCGCACGGTGCCCGAACTTGCCCGCATCACCACACTTTCCGTGGTCATCCGCCCATTGCGAAAACGCTTCACCCCGTCGAGCAAGGACCCGCCCGTCACCCCGGTCGCGGCGAATATGCAGTCACCCTTGGCCAGATCTTCCAGTTTGTAGATCCGGTCGAGATCCTCGATCCCCCATTTGCGGGCACGGGCTTTCTCGTCATCATTGCGGAACACCAGACGGCCATTGAACTGGCCACCGACACAGCGCAATGCAGCCGCAGCCAGCACGCCCTCGGGCGCGCCGCCTTGGCCCATGTACATATCAATCGTGGTGTCTTCGTCAGTCACGGCAATCACACCTGCGACATCGCCATCGGGAATCAGGTAAATCCCGCAACCCAGTCCGCGCAATTCCGCAATCATGTCGGCATGGCGAGGTCGGTCGAGCACGCACACCACGATGTCTGCAGGATCAACGCCCTTTGCCGCCGCCACGGCTTTCACATTCTCACTCGGGCTCTTGGCCAGATCGATCACGCCTTCGGGATAACCCGGGCCAACCGCAATCTTGTCCATGTAAGTGTCGGGCGCGTTCAGCAGGCACCCCTCTTCCGCCGCGGCCAGAACCGCGAGCGAATTGGGGCCGGCCTTGGCAGTGATTGTGGTGCCTTCGAGCGGGTCGAGGGCAATGTCGATCTTGGGACCGCGTCCGGGCGCACCGCCAACTTTTTCTCCGATATACAGCATCGGTGCTTCGTCACGCTCGCCCTCGCCGATGACCACGGTACCGTCGATTTCCAACTCGTCGAACGCGCGCCGCATCGCTTCCACTGCGGCGGCATCGGCGGCTTTTTCATCGCCCCGGCCGATCAGCTTGGATGCCGCGATTGCCGCAGCTTCGGTGAGGCGCACCATTTCCATTACGAGGGCGCGGTCGAGGACGCTGCTCTTGGTTACCCTGCCCTTCGTTGAGGTGGAGGTGCTTGCGGAAGATGCAGTGGTGTCGTTCATGGCTGATTCAGTCCCTTTGGCGCGGTTAGGAGGCGCTTAAACACGGAGTTGCCGAATGTCGAGAAGAGCCGGGCTTGCCGTGTTGGTTGTGTCTATCGCGAGCAGTCCCGCCTTATCGCAAGAGCAGCCCCCCGTTACAGCCGAGCAGGTTTCCGAGGATGCCCGAAAGGCATACGGTCCCCCGCCGCCGGAACCCGCATGCGCACCGCAAGTAGGCGATGAAATCGTGGTCTGCGCCCGCGATCAGGACAATTCGCTGTTCCGAGTAAAGTCATCGTCCGAGCTTGATCCCGCATCAGACGAGGCGCTGGATGACGGCCTGCCGCGCGCACCCAACGTCGCTGGCCCGGGCATCTTCACCGGTCCCGCAACGGTCGGCGGTCTGTGCATTCCCGGCCTTCAGAAATGCCCGCCGCCGCCAGCCTTGTTTATCGACGTCAGCGCCCTGCCCCAAGCACCAGAAGGATCGGATGCGGACAAGATCGCAAAAGGCGAAATTCCGGCTCGATGAAATTGACCTTCGGGCTGATTACCCAGCGATGATCTGCATCACCAGCGGCGCTGCAGTAAGGTTGGGCGAGGCGTCGAGCAATTCCAGCGCATGAGCGACATTCCGCTCCGGACCTTCGTGAGCGACCATCGCCACCAGAACTTCACCGCCTTCAGCGACGGTGCCTTGCTGGATCAAACTTTCAATCGAAACACCTGCATCACGCATCGCAGCAGTAATCTCCGCCAGCACACCTGGCCGATCGGTGACGGTAAACCTTAGGTAATTGCGTCCTGCACGGCCGCCCGATCCAGCGGGCGGCATCGGGATCATTTCAGCTACCGGAACGGAAAATGGCGGGGAAGTCTCTCCCCTGGCAATATCGATTAAATCGGCAACCACTGCACTGGCCGTCGGACCATCACCGGCACCGGCACCCTGAAACAGAAGTCGACCAGAGAAATTGCCCTCCGCAACTACCGCGTTGGTTGCGCCCGTAACATGGGCCAGCGGGTGGCCCTTCGGCACCAGGCACGGCTTTACCCGCTGGAGCAAACGCTGGGTGCCGTCACTGCCAAGTTCGACATCGGCCATCCCGATCAGACGAATGACATAACCAAGCGCATCGGCCTGGGCGATATCGGCGGCGCGCACGCGGGCGATGCCTTCGCAATCGACACTGGCGAAATCAATGCAGGTACCAAAAGCGATCCCGGCAAGAATCGACAATTTATGAGCCGCATCAATCCCTTCGACATCAAAAGTCGGGTCGGCTTCCGCATAGCCCTTTGCTTGTGCTTCGGCCAAAATGTCCGCGAAATCCGCCCCCGTCGCCTCCATTGTCGAGAGGATATAATTGGAAGTCCCATTCAGGATGCCGTAAATCCGTTCGATCGCGTTGGCCGCTGTGCCTTCGCGTAGGCCTTTCACAACCGGAATTCCGCCAGCAACCGCCGCCTCGAATTTTAGCAGGGCAGGAGCAGCCTCGGCAGCCTTTGCCAATTCCATCCCGTGATGGGCGATCATCGCCTTGTTCGCAGTGACCAATCCTTTGCCAGCTGCGATCGTATTACGCGCGAGCGTCAAAGCCGGACCATCGGAACCGCCGACCAGTTCGACCACTACATCAACATCATCGCGCGCGGCCATTGCGGTCATGTCGTCTTCCCAGGCGAATCGGCTGAGATCGACGCCGCGGTCTTTCCCGCGGTCGCGCGCACTGACCGCCACGATCCGCAATTCGCGCCCGGCACGTGCCCGCACCAGGTCCGCGTTGGTGTCGAGCAGGCGAACCATTCCCGCACCAACAGTGCCTAGCCCGGCCAAGGCAATGCGCAGCGGCTTGCCGGAAGTGGCGGTTGCCGGTGATAAATTGTCCTGTGCCATGCTGTAATTCGTTTCCCGTTGTGTCCAAGGTTAGGTCAAACCCTGTGCGCAGACAGGCAGAATTGCGCAAGCCTTCCGGCGCTCGGGTTCCCCAGCTCGGCCATTTCCCCGGCTTCAAAGAGATGCACGGCTAGTTGATATTGGCCGGTCAGTCCTGACTGCCTACGTCCGATTGCGGGGACAAGGTCCAAGCTGGCTAATGACATAGCTATAGTCCTCGGCCGCTTGCGCACGTGACTGCGCGCTACGGGAAAGATTCGCCTCTCCGGGCAAAGTCTGCGGCAAAAAACAGGCCAGTCGGTACCAAGCCAGTGTGTTGGGCCGCGGCGGCAAAGCGGCCTGATCGACAATCTCGGTAAACGACACACCCCAAACCGGCTTCTGGCCGGGCCTGCGAATCACCGTGACAGAAACCGGACCATCGCCTCTGGTGGAGAGGAACAATTGCGTCTCCGATTCGCCAACCAGATTGCCGTCTACTGACAAGGCATCGCGCACCCCCATAACCACCGGCGGCGAATCGGGCGCGACCAAGCCTGCGAGAATCGGCCGGGTGCGTGCCTCCAATTCAGGGGTCCA
>JBBKWK010000020.1:0-6399 GCA_037968915.1 Pontixanthobacter sp. | reverse complement strand
AGTCTGGGGTGTCCAGTTCGGCGGTGACGAAAGCCTTTCGCGGGCGATCTCGAAACTGCGCAAAACCTTCAGGCAATGCGGTTCCGAGGGCGAAATTATCGAGACCATTCCTAAACGCGGGTACCGGTTGGCTGAGCGCGCCGAAGGCTTTGAAGCCCACGGACAGGGCCTGGATGAAGCGCTGTCGGGGGACCTGCAAGCAGTGCAATTCGCTGACGAAATCACTCAAATTTCTTACGACAATGCTGAATCGAAAAGGTCGATTAAGAGTTACTCAGTCGCGGTTGTCCCAATGTTCATTTCGGGAAGCGGTATCGCTGCCAATCTGGCCGACGATATTGCTCGCGATCTGGTTTCCATGCTGGCCCGAGCGCCGTATTTGCGAGTGGCTGGTTACGATTCCGCCCTATTGGGACAGAATGGCCCGCCGGGATTACTTGCGGCAGGCCGGCTGCTGAATGTCCATTATGTCGTGTCGGGCTCGCTTTCCTCCCGCGACGAGCAAATCATACTGCGGATCAGTCTCGTCGATGCGATTGATGGCACGCATATCCTCTCATGGAAGCACTCCGGCACGGTCGATCGCTTTTTCGAAGATTTGGATGAATTCATCCTCGATCTGTCGACGCCGATATTATGCGAGATCCAGATCTTCGAGGCTTCGTTGGCTCACTTGCGCCCCGGTCATTACAGCGAGGGGCTGCGGCTTGTTAAATCGACCGAAATGCTGCGCACGCTTTACTCCGCGCGGCGGGCTGCAGAGATTGTCGAGCATCTCGAACATGTGATTGACCAGGAGCCAGACAATGCGGCGGCGCATGCGTCGCTTGCTGTGCAATTTGCGCAAACTGCCGCCAGCTTTTTTGGACCATATGATGAGAACATGGCTAAAGCGGAGAAGCATCTGGCTTTGGCGAAACGAATAGCGCCGACTGCCTCAGATGTGCTGTCATCTGCGGGTATTGTCGCCGCGATGAGCTGCGATGTGGAAACCGCTGTGCAGACGCTTCATCGGTCCTTGCAATTGAACCCCAATGATCCTCATTGTTTGGCCGTGTTGGGCTGGCAGTCTTGCTTTCTGACAGGCGACCGAAACAATATTGAGATGATCGAAACTGCGGAACGACGGGCGCCGCATCATCCGCGCTTCTCCATCTGGGCCCATTATCGCGGGGTATGCGAGGGAAAGCTGGGCGACTGGGAAGCAGCTGCTGCAGCATACGCGCTAGCGAAGGAGCGCAATCCACATTTCCATTCAAGCCAATTTATGCTCGCCACCGCACTTGCAGAGCTTGATCAACCGGTTGAAGCGCGAGCTGAATTCGCCTCGCTGCAAAACTCGCACCCGCAATTCACGCTCGATAGCTATCTGAAGTGGATTGAGCATTGGCGCCATTGCTGGCCCGATCTGCCAAGCGCCGAAAGAGCCAAGGCTCATGTGACCGCGCTTTGGCCGTCATAAAGCACTCGGCGAGGCCGATTTCACTATCCGCAAAAGAGCTGGCTAACATCAGAACAACATCAAGCGGCGCACAGGACTTCACCGACCAATTCCTTGATTGAGGGGCAGGCAGAATGCTCTGTCACCCGAAACTAAGGAGAACCCCGATGTCTGTTACGCTCAAAACTCTCGTTGCCACGTCGCTCATTGCCACGCTGGCAGTCTCTTCACCCGCTCAGGCCCAAAACATTTTCGTTAATGCCAGTGGCGAGCGCACCATGTTCGTCGATTATAGCGACCTCAACATCGAAAGCAGCAAGGGCCAACGCACTCTCATCGCCCGGCTTGATCGTGCTGCCAGCAATGTCTGCGGTCGCGACAATTCGAAAATCTCGGTTGGCGAAGAAACACAGATCCGCGCCTGCGAAAAAGGCGCGAAGGAAACCGCATTGGCCTCGCTTGATGATCGGGGTAGGGTACAGGTTGCAGCTGTAACCATTTCCGGCAAATAACACCGCCAATATTGGTACAATGCCACCTACCCTTGGACGGGGGCAGTCAGGAAAACTAGCTGCCCCTTTCCTGTGGTGCGATTGATGATTTCTACCACGCAGGCGGTTGATGACGGACATTCGCTGTGTGCAGTTGCTATACCTACAAAGATAGCAAATTTCATGATTAGACGCCGTGGGCCTATAGGGAGGCAACTGCAGAGTTAAATCGGGAGATTGCAGCGCGGTAGCAATCTCGCGTTCCAATTTGTTCGAAGCTTTACGCCTATTTCAGCCAAGAACTAAGCTTAGCTCCAATGTCGGCAATCGGGTCGTCAGCAGACAGTCTGCTTTCAAATGAGGAATCGAATAAGCGGCTACAGCCATCAGCAGCTGCAAATGCGGTATAAGCGACCACAAACCAAGTGCCGTTCGACTTCTCCTAAACTTGGAGCAAACGGGATTTAGGCCAACCTTATGGATCGAGCGGACAGACCGTAGCGGCATCAGTTAGCTCTCTTCTATGAACGATAGTTTCAAGCCATGCCGTAATTTCGACAGTTGCTTGAGAGTGTCGATCGTCTATTTCATCGTCGAACCTCTGAGGACCTCACCGAATTTGAACTCGTGTCGATGATCGGATATCGGCTCAAGTGTTCGTCAGCGTCAGTTGTCGCAATGCTCTTCTGAACGATTTTCTGCAGGTCGAATAACGGCATTGGCACTCCCAGATCATAGCCCTGTAAATAATCGCAACCCATCAATTGCAACAGGCGTGCTTGCCATTCGGCCTCCACCCCCTCGACGACGACTTCCATGTCGAGACTGTGGCTAAAATCAATCATGGATCGGATAATCCGCCTCGTTTTATCTAGTTGCCCAAGCTTTTGCAGGAACGAGCGATCAAGCTTCAGCCCATCAAGGTCAAAATTTTGCAGATAAGAAATCGACGAGTAGCCAGTGCCGAAATCATCAAGGTAAACGCTGATGCCAATCTCGCGCAGTTGATCGATCGAGGCGCGTGCCGTGGCAATGTCCGAGATCAAGACGCCTTCGGTTACCTCGATGATCAGAGACGAGGGACTACACCCCTTTTCCAGGATCTTGTCGATCACAAGATCGGCGAAATTGCGGTGCCGAAAATAGACCGGCGAAACGTTGACGGCAATGGGTAGTCCGACCTTCTTCGACGCATCAAGCGCACGATCAAGTGTCCAGTCGGTCAATTTGATGATCTGGCCGCTATCCTCTGCGACGGACACCATGAGCGAGGGTGCAACGCCAGATAACGGCCCCAAATTTGTGCGAAGCAATGCTTCGGCTTTCTCGATCACTCCGGTCCGCGCGTTCACGATTGGTTGATAATGCATCACCAGTTTTTCATCGAACATGGTATTGCCCAATTCTATGCGAATTGAATTTTGCTGCATTTGGCGGTTGGACAGCATGTTATCGAAAATATGAAAGTGCTGCTCTTCGCTATTTTTGGCCTCGTACATCGCCAGATCTGCGCGGCGAAGCAATTCCTCCCCGCCATGCACGGCCGGATCACCGATTGCGATCCCGACAGATGCGCCAACCTCGACAACGTGATCTCGCAGCTTGAATGGCCGGCCGATTGTGCTGACCAATGACGCAGCAAATTGTTGAGGGTCCATCTCATCGTCCCAGCGGGTAATAGCCGCAAATTCATCACCGCCAAGACGGCACAATGCGACCGAATCTTGCAAGAACTGCCCGGCTCTCGTAGCCACTTCGGCCAGCAGCAAATCGCCGATTTCATGGCCAAGTGTGTCATTCACTTCCTTGAAGCGATTGAGATCGAAGAACGTAAGCATGATCATGCCCTGTGCGCCATTGCCCCGGATCAACGATTTCATTACCTCATTGAATGCTGAGCGGTTGAGCAATCCTGTCAGCGCGTCGCGTCCCAGATCTTTGCCCAGCGACTGCACCGAATCTGATAGCTCGATGAGTTCTGACCTTATTCGGCCAAGGTTGTAGTGCATCTTCGCAACGAGGACGCAAAAGCCAAGCGCGGCAGTAAGCGCCACCCCGCCGGCTGGCATACTGTTCAGGCCAACGGCAAGTGTAGCGGCGATACCGGCTAACACAGCAAGCACAGCAGCCGCTACGGCCTGAAATTTCATGTGCAGGATATGGGAGGTAGACACTGGCAAGCTAACTTTTTGCCTGCTGAGCGAAAAGGCGACGTGTTTGTTCGTGAAGGCGGCGCTTGGTTTCAGTTTTCTCCTGATCCAGATCGTTGACCGTCTGTGTTTGTGTCAGGTGCGCCGCCATTCTGGCACGAAGGATCGGAATGCTGACAGGTTTGGTGACATAATCATTTGCCCCCGCATTAAGCGCCTCGACAATGTTCTCGTCCTCGCCGATTGCCGTGCACATGATGACCGGTAAATGCGCTGCATTATGAGTCTCACGGATTGTCTTGAGAGTTTCAAAACCGGATAGACCCGGCATCATCCAGTCGAGCAGGACAATATCGGGACACTCCCGCGACATGAATGCAAGCGCCTGCTGTCCGCTATTAACGCTGACAGTGCGATAACCGTTCACTTTAAGAGCGCGTTCCAGCAAGACGCGGTTATCCTCGATATCGTCGACGATCAGGACCAGCTTGGCGGAGATTGTTGAAGCGATCACGAGACGAGCTCCCGCAGGGATTCAGCGATTTCGCGAGGTGCCGAGGTTCCTTTGCGGAAATACCGCGCACCCGCTTCCTGCAAAATGTGATGCTGCGGCAGGGACAAATTATATCCCGAAACAACGATTACAGGAACGGAAGCGAGCCGCTGGTCTTCGCCGATAGATTGAAGGAATTCGAACCCATCGATGTTCGGCATGGCCAGATCAAGCACAATGGCACCGGGCAATTTCTTCCGAGCCATTTCAAGCCCTTCAGCACCGTTGGTCGCACGTCGCCCGGTGAAGCCCAGTTTTTCAAGGTTACGTTGCATGATGTCGGATGCATCATCATCATCATCGATAATCAAAATGTCGCCGGACAGTTTGGCGTTGTAGGTTTCAATTACCTTGCGTAGCTGGTTTTCGCTTATGGGCTTACGGATATAATCTGATGCGCCCGCGCTTATGCCGCGATTCCGGTCATCCTCGACTGTTACAAGCACAATCGGCGTATCGGCTAAATCCGCGTCCTCGCGCATTTCGCGCAGCACTTCATATCCTGTTTTGCCCGGCATCATAGCATCAAGCAGCACCAGATGCGGGCGGTGCGTAAGTGCCATAGCGAGCCCTTGGGCGCCATTTTCCGCATGAATTGTATGGTAGCCCCAGCGGCTGAGCCACCGGCTCAACAAGTCAATCGCGGCCGGATCATCATCAATGATCAGTGCCGTGCGATCTTGAGGTGATCCCTGTATCGCCGCTGCTTCTAGCGCTGTCCGCTCTGGGCTAAGATTGGTCATTTGCATAAAGTCCGTTGATTCTGGATCGGCGGGAAAAGTGAGGATTACTGCTGCGTTCTGGCCGGAAGCAGTTTCAATTCTGCAATCGCCGCCGATAGATCTTGCGAGATCGCGCGCCACGTGCAGTGCTATCGAGCCCTGTGTGGCCTGCTCGATATTGCTGTCAGAAGCAGATTGCGCATCAAAAATATCGGTGGAATTCCGGCCCCCTCCTCGGAGCCAGCCCGCCTTCACACGCACATTTGTTTTTTGATCTTCAGCAAAGATATCGATTTCGATGGGTCCTTCGGGCGAGAGGTCGATCGCGCTGTCCAGCACGTTTTTCAAGCAACGGGCGATCTTTTTGCGATCGCCAATTATTACTTGTCCGTCAGAAGTCTCAACAATGCGGACTTCGGCGGTGCGTTTTTCATGGGTTTCGGCCCCATCGACTACTTCCGCAATTAATTCAGACAAATTGAATACGGCACCATCTTGGTCAACCCGGCCATCGCGCAGGCCTGAAAGTTCCAGCAGGTCGTCAATGAGCGAAAGCAGGCGACGGCCTGCCAGTTGAATACGCTCAAGATCGGCCTGGCACGCTTCGTCTCTTCGTTCGGCAGCATCCTCGTGCAGCAAAGTCGAATAACCCAAAATTGCATTGAGCGGAGTCCGCAATTCGTGGCTCATTTTGGCAAAGAACTGGGTTTTTGCTTCGGTTTCTGTCGTTAGCAATAGCCGAGACTGATCGCGTTCTGCTTCAACCGTGCGCGCCCCGCGCGCAAAAGCAGACGTATACCGATCAATCCGCTTCAGTCGCTCGAAAATATTGTCTGCCACGGAGATGTCAGTGTCGCCAAAATCGTCGATATTGATCGCACCCACTAAAGAAGGCGAGACAGTTTCAATGACATCGCCCAATCTTTGAATGTGGCAACCCATGCGATGGGCCAGGCGATAAGCGAGCACGGTGACGATGGGTGCAGCCAGCAAGGCACCAGTCAGCGCGACCATACCCGTTTGCAGTGTCATTCCTGCAACC
>JBBKWK010000019.1:0-9388 GCA_037968915.1 Pontixanthobacter sp. | reverse complement strand
GGCCCGCAGCACAAAAAGCTGCACCAGGAGGCCGGACAGATGGCAGCATCCGACTACGTGCCAAATCTCTCAAAATACCGCTTGCATCCTAAGGGGCGTCCACAGATGGAAAGCGGACAGTCCGCTACTGCGAAGCGGGTTGCCGAAGCTGACATTCAAATTCGTAATTCGGGCGGTGATAACGCACCGTCAATTTGAGCAGTGGCAAATTGGTGGGAGTTTTATGAAAGCTGGCGCAAAGCCAAATTGGGGGTCACTAGTAGGCAAGCGTGACCATATTTCTAAATACTCCCGGCTCTATTTAACTACATCAGATTCAACCAGCCGATAAGGTTCAAATCTACAGTAAGTGAAAGCTTGTCATGATTTTTACCCTTGTCGTTTAAGCAAAAATACGGACTAACCTCCAGTATGTTGGAAAACCCATCAATATCCGGACCGGGCATTAGCGAAATTCAAGTTTTCGTGAGCTATTCCCGCGAGGAACAGGAGCAGGCGAAGGGCATCATAGCGCTTATCGAAGCGGCCGGTTTCCGTGTCTGGTGGGACGGCCTGCTTGAAGCTGGGTCGGTATTTACCAGCAGCACAGAAGAAGCGCTCGAGAGCGCCGATGCCGTTGTCGTTCTGTGGAGCGCCCGGTCAGCCGGATCGCATTGGGTCCGTGACGAAGCCACCAGTGGGCGCGACAGTGGCCGCCTTGTGCCGGTCTCTATCGATGGGACTTTGCCACCGCTAGGTTTTCGCCAATTCCAGTCAATCGACATTTCCGGTTGCCGGGGCGATGCGAATGCTCCTGAAATCAGCACCATTATTTCCGCCATTGCCAAACTGGTTGATGGCGAAGCTATACCGCCGCGTAAAATGGTTGCTAACGCGGCCTCCACGCGGGCAGTCCTGCGGATTGGCAAGGGCGCAATCATTGGATCGGTGGTCGGGCTGGCTGCCTTGCTCGGCATTGGTGGGTTCTTGCTACCCGATATGCTCTCGGGCCCTTCAGATACTGACGGCAGTATCGCCATTATGCCCTTCGCCAACCTTAACGAGGATGTCGACCAGGCCTATTTCTCAGACGGACTGTCCGAAGAATTGCGCGCAGTGCTTAGCAATGGCGAGGGCCTGAGGGTCGTGGCTCAAACGTCTTCCAACCAGTTTCGCGGGGAGCTAGGCGATCCTAAATCCATCGCTGATGCTCTTGGCGTGCGTTACATCCTCGAAGGCAGTGTCCGCCGTGCGGGCGATACGGTCCGCGTCTCGGCGCAGCTGATCGACGGTGACACTGGCTTCGATGCTTGGTCTGAAACCTATGAACGCAATCTTTCGGATATCTTCGCTGTGCAAACAGATATTGCTGGTAAAGTTGCTAGCGCGCTTACTATCCAATTGGCGCAAGACGCGAATGCCGGAAAGGCGAGGCCCGGCGGGACGAACGATCCGGCGGCCTACGACGCTTATTTGCGCGGTGTATCTTTGTATGAATTGGCCATAGACGAAGCGAGCGACCGCGCCGCCGAAAGTCAATTCAAGGCGGCGATTGCGGCCGATCCTGACTACGGCGCAGCGTGGGCAGCCCTGTCACGCGTTCAGACGACAATCTCCAATTCTTATGCCAGCGACCGTCCGCTGAGCGAATTATATGACGCTGCAGTGGCTTCTGCGCGCAAGGCGGTGGCACTGTCACCAAACCTCGCGCAAGCTCATGCGGCTCTGGGCTATGTGCTGCTTAACGGGCGGCTCGATGCGCGCGGGGCAGAGGCGGCCTACCGGCAGTCCTACAGCTTTGGGGCGGGCAATGGCGACATTCTGCACGGATATGCGACGGCGATGACTAGAATCGGCAATTTCGCTGAAAGTAAGAAGGCAATCGAAGTCGCTGTAAAGCTCGATCCGCTTAACCCTGCGACATTCCGAACCAAAGGGCTGATCCTGTTTGCAGACGGCGATTATGCAGGAGCAAAGAAAGCCATTGGCAAAGCGCTCGAACTCAATCCGGAAATGAGCGGGGTCCATAAGGTACTGGGCCAAATGGCGTATCTTGAAGGAGACTTCAAGTTAGCCAAGGCCGAGTTCGAGCTTGAAGGCAGCACACTTAGCAGACTGCAAGGGCTTGCCATGACATTGCCCAAACTTGGCGATGGAGCGGGCGGAGCAGCAGCGATGGCTAATCTGAAGAAGGAATTCGGTGACAATGGGCTCTACCAACAGGCACAAGTGTTGGCGCAAAAGGGTAAGCCGGCTGATGCAATGGCGGCGCTCGAACGGGCCTATGCTGCTGGCGATTCTGGATTGGTCCAGGCGCTCAACGATCCTCTGCTAGCTCCGCTTCAGGATTCAGCACGCTTCAAGACCTTGCTCGGCCGGATGGGATTTAGGCCTTAATAGTCGGAAATAGGGATCAAGACCTCAAACCGCTCCTGCTCACCTTCGCTCAAACGGTCCGGTCCGCCATTGATCGGGAATACCCGTTTGGGCGCGACCGCCAATTGCGCTGCCACTGCATCGGCAATCTTATTGAGCAGCGCATCACTTTTGGCATCTGAGGTTTCGCCGTAGCGAACGACCATCACTTCACGGTCGGCACCGCTTAACTCCTCAGACAGCGATGGGAGATCGCTTACTGCGGCCAAGGGATTATCCGCCGAAAGTACGCCCAGAGTGTCAAATCCCGCGCTGCCAATCGAGTGGACAAGTGAAACGTCGACGCTCCGGTTGTCAGCGTCGCGTATTTCATCACCGGTTTCGACTTCTGGTCGGCGTTCTCCCCATCCTTCGATTTGCATCGATCCAGGTGCAAGACCTGGATATTCCAGCTGCATCAAATCTGCCACGGCTATGCTGCGCTGAAGTGACAGCGCCTTGTTGGCTTCTCTGCTGCCGACGCTGTCGGAATGGCCCTGGATGAGCGTGTCAGTATTAGGGCAGATGCTCGTTCTGCTTAGCCCCGCACGGACCGCATCCGCCGCACCCGGCGTGATGCTGCTGCTGCCAAATTCGAAGTCGATGGAACCAATGTCTCCAAAGCACTTTACCGGGGCGGCCATTATGTCGCGGTAAACTATTGGGGCGGCAGCGATTTCGCCGGCCCCACTTGCGACATATGGATATGCGACCAAGACGCCCTTAAAGTCGTTATAGGCTGGAGTGTTTTCGGGATCGGCGGACTTAATAACTGCGCTCGCCAGAGTCTCTTCACCAACCGGCTCGAACATTGGATCGGTTGGGGCGAGTTCCGTCCCGGCTAGGACCGGGAACGGGAAATAGTAAGTCACAGATATATTGGCAGCCGTCGGAGTTTCACCAATTCCGCCAACGACGACAACTGGAGTCGCAGGTGGCATGGCGATGTAGGTAGCCGGCGACTCAAGTGTTGGCGGTGGTGGAGGTGGCGGAGGCAGAAGATTCGGCTCAATTTCAAGATAATCAACCACACCGTCTAAGTCTGAATCAAGCGAAGTTGATGTCACCGCCGCAATTGTACGTGCGCGTTGGCGAATTGACCGAGTGACGACTGTTTGCGCGGCTCCTAAGTCCGTGGGTTGTTCCGATGAACGGGACCTGGGACGGGATGGCCGTATTTCAGTTTGCTCATTGGCCAGCCCGGTACCATCGGGATCGGTACCAATCGCCGCGGGGGTGGCACGGCCTTCGCCGCCGACATCATCGGAGCCTGGAATTGTGGCGGCATCAGTCTGCTGCTCATCAGCGCTGAGAGTTTCTTGCGCTGGCAGGGCGCCGGTAATCCGCTCGAATAGGCCGGTCAAATTATCAGTCAGTTGCAGTGCCAGCCCGGAAACTGCTACAAGACCACTCAACACTATTATTACAGTGCTCTTGCTGCCGAAGATCGCCAAGATACCGCTTTTTTCGTCGGTATCGCCTGTTTTTGGAGCGGGGGGCGCCTCGACTGCCTCTGCCGTGACAAACTCAATACGGTCAGCGTCGCCCGAAACATAGAGGGCGGGTGTAATGACCTCGATTTTTGTGCGATCGTCATCTGCGGTCAGAATGTCTTGCCGGCCGCGGCTAACAGCTTCGGAAATGGATTTCCCGTCGGTCAGAGCGTTGTAAAATGACTGTGAGAAAGTGATCGCAGCGTCGTCTGATACGGGTTGCTGCATCGCGACGACGAAGGGAATGTTCAGATAGCTTAGCAATTGCTGGGCGAGGCCGGCCATCGGCCGCTCCGACGATGTTACCCCGCTCTGGCAGGAATTTAGAACCACCAGCCATGGCCTGTCGTTCTGCAGCATATTGGCGAAAGTCTCTGCCTTCAGCCGCTCCGACTTACCTTCTTCGTCGCTTTCGAAATAGAGATAGGCGTTGCCGTCTTTGAAGGCGCTGTGACCGATGTAGTGAATAATATGTGGCTGGAATTTCTGGATCGCCTTGCGAAATTCGCCGGTCTTCACATTGCGAAGAGTCTCGACCACGAAGTCGTTATTGTCACCCGAAACCAGCTCGTCGATGCGCTTAGAGATATTGCCAACTTCGACGCTGGTATCGAGATCTCCATGGGGGTTTGCGGCGGCGACCAAAATCTTGATTGGTTTGGAAATCGGGGCTGGTCTCGCACCTTTGGCTTTGACCTGACGGATGACCCTCGCATTCTTCGTTGCGGCAAGGAAGCGGTCGACTTCCCTTATGTAAAGCGCCTCCCAAGGCACTGCAGAAAGGTCGGGCGCTGAGGTCAGGTCGAACCGGATCTCGAAATCTTCGTTCTTACGGAATTCATACAATAAAGCGCCGCAATCCGGCTGCAGCTTATTGTCATTTTCGGCGGTAAAGACCCCTTCGTAAATCCGCTCGCCAATGTCTTTCAGCGTATCGAGATTACCCGCACTGAAGAACTGCGCTTCCGGCGGGAGTTCGGCGACATTACCGCGAAAACTGCGTTTCTGTGTGGCGGGCTCATCCGGGTTGCTAAACAGCTCAGTGATATCCGGCGGCAGGCGCGACACATAGCTTGAGCTGCCGGCAGAATCGACCGACACATGATATCTGCCGCCCTCAACCGGAACGAACGTAATGGTCCAATTGATGCCCGCCATAGCTTAACTTACTGCCGTTTGGTCGCCTGAGCACAAGGCTGACGATTGATGGTCAGACCCGGTCACCGTCATTACCGCGCATTACACGGTCGCCGTCGTTTCCGCGCATCACGCGATCACCATCATTGCCGCGGGTAACCCTGTCACCATCGTTCCCGCGAACAACTCTGTCACCGTCATTACCGCGCACTACCCTGTCACCATCGTTACCACGAACGACCCGCTTCTTGGCGGCGCCATCGGTTTGACGTGATTTTGCCTCTTGGTCTGGTGCTTTATTGTCATCTGACATAATGCTTCTCCTGAAAAATCAAGTCTACGCTAATAGAAGCGAGCTAACAAGCTTATGGGATTTGGCTTCTCCAGGAGATGTTTTCTGACTGATGCAAACGAAGACTTGACGGTAACTCTGCAACCGCCATGGCCAACTCCGTGATTTTCGATCGATTTTACAGGGCACCGGCAATCTCACCCATCGTTTCCGGTAAAAGATGAAGAGGTTCGTCAGGCAATTTCGGGCCTATTCGATTAGATTTCAGAGTATTGCGAGGCGGCGGGGCCAACTTCCACTATTCGCCTGCACACCTTGCTCGAAGACGGCGTGGATAGCATGGCGGGCAAACTGGCTATCGAAAGCGAATGAGGGCTGATCACGCTCGACAGCTATCTGAGGTGGATTGAGCATTGGCGCCATTGCTGGCCCGATCTGCCATGCGCCGAAAGAGCCAAGGTACATGTGACCGCGCTCTGGCCGTCATAGAGCACTTGGCGAGGCCAAATTCACTATCGCCAAAAGATCAGTCCAACATCAGAACAACATCAGGCGGCGCTCAGGACTTCACCGACCAATTCCTTGATTGAGGGGGCAGGCAGAATGCTCTGTCACCCGAAACTAAGGAGAACCTCGATGTCTGTTACTCTCAAAATTCTCGTTGCCACGTCGCTCATTGCCACGCTGGCTGTCTCTTCACCCGCTCAGGCCCAAAACATTGTCGTCAATCCCAATTACGATAATGTTGTGATCGGTGGACGATCCTTGGACATTTTCGTCGGCGATGTGAACAAAGAGCTTGATCGAACACTCAACCGTACAATACCACGGGCGCAGCCCGTCATGGGAACAGGTATAGTCCAGGTTCTCTTCGAATGCGGGCCTGATGGGAAGCCCACCAACATTTCCTATTATCGCAAGGACAATGATGGGGATGTAAACCGCTTCGCAGTGCGCGCAGTTTCGAAAATCCGCACGATGCATCCGCTGCCGCACGGCGTTTCCGAAAAGCAGCAATATATGGCGAATATTATCATCGCTGGTAATTATCTAGAATACGAGGATTTGTCCAAAGAACTGAACCGTTCTGAACAGTCACGCATTGCTGCATCTAAGGGTAGCAACAAGATCTTCGCATTCAATCAAACAATTCCTGTCCGCCGCAACTAAAGCACTGGCGAGCCTTGGCACTGTCAACGCGCCGAACTGCGGTCGGTAGGATGGCAGTGCCACAGGCATGTTTGCGCACTGGCGGAAGCAGCAGCGCGCTATTTTGGCTTATTTTCACTGCCAAAGCATTGCGATTGAACAATTCAAAACCCCGCTAGTGTGGCGATTGCCTTGCTGGGCGGCCTTATCGAATGACAGCACTTGGGTCGTTAGCTGACAGGCTGCTTTTGTTTTTCCGGTTGGTTGCGCCGGACGGCAGAAACTGGGTGGGAAGCTGCCCTTAGCTTTAGTTTTGGATCAGGCGAATAAGCGTTCCATCGGGATCGACTATATAGGCTATTGTGAGTCCGCTGTCCTCAAGCTTCGGCGGATGGAGGCGCCGCCATCCCCAGCACTGCACGGGCAGTCCAGCATCCTTACACGCCTCATTCCTTCACCTCACCGCCTCGCAGTTACATCATTAAAGGCGGGCATTCTCTGCACGACTATTTCGGCATGAACCGGACAGTCGCGGCCAGCAAGGGAGCGAAAAGACGCGAAATATGATCCCCCTATTCTGATCTTGATTAGCTTGCCGGCTGAATGAGCCCGCTGATTTCATACACCACGCCATTCGTGGCCGTATGAGGCGGCAACGAAATCTGGGGGCCAGCGGCATCACCGCCGATCAGAATTGTGCTACCTTCACGCCGCAAGGCCAAGGGAGAATCCGCGAGGCTTGCCAATGCCACCGTGCCGCCGGAATTTTCCAGCGCAGCCTCCAAATCTTTCTGTGCAACCGTGCCCGGAACCATGTGCTGGCGCAGAAGCGCAATCAGATCGGGGCGGCCGTTATCAGAGCGGAGCCAATCGAGTTCGCCTTCGGGTAATGTGGCAAACGCCTGATCGTTCGGCAGGAATAGGGTGTAAGCTGCCTCACCCTCCAACATCTGTTGAAGTCCGGCCTGATTGATCAGATCGTTCGCTGTATCCATTCCATCAATGCCGCCCAAAGTGCTGGCGATATTCTGGCCAGTTTCAACGGAATTGGTTTCCGGATCATCACTCCGATCACAAGCACTGGTGCCGGACAAAAGGGCGATGGCGGCAACTGCCGCAAAGTATCTGTTCCGCATCATGTTCCTGCCTTTAAACGATCAGCTGGATTGCAGCTGCAATCAGGCGCGTTTTTGGGTCAACCTGATATACATAGCCATCGCTATAGCGATAATGGACATCGGGCCGATCGTAATATTGTTCACGATACTGGTGCGGCACATTATAGACATCATAGCCTGATGGCATACGCCCTCCGACCTCAAAATCGTCACCTGTCAGCAATGCGACTATTCCATCAATCGCCTGATCTTGCGGATTGACCCTGAAGATCGTCCGGTCGGCATAGCGATAGCCATAATCGTCATTGCGCCCATAATAGCGGTCGTAATATTGCGGCACACTATAGTCTTGATATGCCGTAGGCCATTTATTGCCGCCAAACAATGCGCCGCCGACAAGCGGAAGAAAGGCATTAATCAGGTTACTACCGGAATCATATTGATAGGCATAACCGTTATAATAGCGCCAATCGCCATCGCGTAAACGCGAATAACTCGACAGGTAATTTCTGTCTGTTTTCTTTGCCTGCCCGGGAGGCTGGCATCCGTTGCCCTTTTTCGCCAATCCCGGTGGACAAAAGCCGCTTAGAAGCCCGAAATCCCGGTCATACCGGACGGCGAAGCGGCGACGATCATCGTCATTGGTGAATTGGAACCGGTCACGGTCGCCCCGCTCATCATAACGGCGCGTATCGGACTTGCGGTAGTCGGACTTGGTAATTCTACGACCAGAATTGTCCGAGCGGTCGCTGGCGCGAGTCTCGCTCTTGCCTGCTTTTTGGCTGCCTTTGTTGTCTTGTCCACCGGCATTGCTGGAGCGTGCGTTTGAGCCTTGGCTGCTGCGACCTTGACTGGGTGTCTCGCGAACTTCGGTGCGATTGGACTTACCGGCCTGATTGTCGCGGCTCTTCGCTGCATTGCCTGCGGCAGGATTAGCCTTGTCCGCTTTACTCGACGACTGGGAAGCGCCTTTGCCGCGGCTGTTTCCATTATCATCGCCGGGCTTTTCGGCCAGAACGGGAGCTGCAATGGCGAGTGCCAGCACGCTTGTGAACGCCAGAATATTTTTAATGGAACCTCTCCCTAATTTTGAACATAAACCAACAGTTCGAGCAAAAGTTCCGCAACTGTTTCCGTATTGAAATATTTTTCTCTTCCTAATAAATACCCGTTAACGCGGGGAAAGGCGTTTACGATTGCAGAGCGGGCAACTGATTTGTCAGCTGTGCGAGCTAACTTGCAGTAAGAAACGAGACAAGGCGAACATTGCCTGCAATCTGCAAATTAAATCGGAAGCCTTGTTCAACCTGAATAGCGATGAGCAGCGGCTTTCGCGACTTTGCTCTCCGAATGCTGACCTTCCGCTTCCGGCCAAATTCCAGCCCTTTACCCAGATCTGAGCAAATTGCAGGTTTCGAGAAGCAAATTTGCTGTCGGGAACGTCCGCTCTTGGGTAGTCAGCGGACTTCACTTCGTCAGGCTTTACCTAACTCTAAAATGCGCAGAGGGTGCGGTGAGCGAGAAGAAGCGATGCGATAAAGGGCATGGGGATAAATCCGGAAACCTGTCGACATCAGCTTCTGGGAGAACTTGATGGCCGTAACGACGGTGCACGCACCAATAAATGATACTCCTGCATCCGAAGGGTTCGGATCGCCCGGTTATCGCTCATATGTGCTCAGCGCGTTGCTCGTGGTTTATATTTTCAATTTCATAGACCGGACGATCATCAATATCCTGACTGAGCCAATCAAACTCAGTTTTGGGCTTGAAGACTGGCAAATGGGCTTGCTCGGCGGGCCTGC
>JBBKWK010000018.1:0-4789 GCA_037968915.1 Pontixanthobacter sp. | reverse complement strand
TCGAACGGTATAACAAGATTGACCTTGCAGGCGATTATGACACCCCGCCCGCCAATATTGTTGATCTGGGCCAGGTTCCGGGCGCGCCTTTTTCGCCGAATATTCCCCGCAATCTGATTTTGGGTTTAATTTTTGGCCTTGGATTAGGCGCGGCCCTGGCCTTTGTATATCAAACGATTACCGACACGATCAGAAGCGCAGACGATATACGCGAAAAGCTGGGACTGCCTGTTCTGGGCATTATCCCGAAGTTGAAAAGCGGCGAGGATTTGTCCGAGGAACTTTCAAACCCCATGTCATTGCTGTCGGAAGCTTATCTGTCGCTCATGGCAACGATGCAATTTTCGACCAACTCAGGATTTCCAAAAGCGCTTCTTATCACAAGCACGTTGAGTTCTGAGGGCAAATCTACCACCAGTTTGATATTGGCTAAGCAGCTCGGTCAGCAAGGTAAAAAAGTCCTCTTAATTGATGCCGATATGCGTAAACCGTCCTTCATTGTCGACGAGCGGGGAGACATAGGACTTGCACGGCTACTGATAAGCAGAGATCCGATTGGCGACCATATTGTGGGCACTGCGCTTGAAAATCTGAGCCTTATGCCGAGCGGTCCGATGCCTCCCAACCCGGCACAGCTTCTCAATTCTTACCGGATGGAAAACATCATGTGTGAGTTGTTGAAAGCGTACGACCACGTCATCGTCGATGGACCACCATCGCATGGATTCGCAGATACGGCGCTTCTTGGTGCAATGTGCAACGGTGTCCTGTTTGCCATTGAAAGCGGCAAAATTCGAAAAAATCAGGCACTGGATATAATTTCCAGATTGCGGTCAAACCACAATAACATCTGCGGGGCCGTTCTGACCAAGGGCGCAGTAGCTGCCGGAGCGTATGATTACTCATCAGCCTATAACAACCAAGATGATCTCGATAGCAAACGCAAGGCTCTCAAAACCCATGAACTGACGCCCACCCTGCTATTCACCGGCCAGGATTAATTGTAAAACATATGGTCGCTGCTTACCGTTTGGGCGTGTTTTCGCTAGGCCTTTTTCTGGCATTTGTTGCTCTGGCAAGTACCAACTGGAACATGGGTTCCAACCAAACTAGCTTGAAGGCGCTCACCTTGCTGCCTGGTGATCCCTCTCTCGTCATGCAAGATGCCCTGCAAGAGTTTGGCGAGAAGCAGGGGGAAGTGACTAAAAAGTCATCCGCAGCGGTCAGGCAAGCGGCAAGGTATAATTTGGTCGAAGGCGAGCCACTCCTCTTTGAGGGGATACGGCAGATTGGATCTGGCGCAGCTGCGTCAGGAATTTCCTTGTTGGAAGAGGCCAGGCGCCGTGATCCACGCTCTCGCGCGGTTCGCATCACGCTGCTCAATTCCTATTTGCGGAACGGGAATGCAAAAGGGGCATTTGGTGAGGCAGGAGCACTCAGCCGGCTCTTACCTGGATCAGAAACAACTCTGGTTCCCATTCTGGCCAATTTGGTCATCGACCCTGCTACACGGTCTGCTGCGGTAGCGGCTCTACCAGACAATCCATTGCGGTTCCCGGTTATTGATGAATTGGTCGATTCCGGCGCAAGCTCGTTCATGATCCTGGCCATTACGCCCGACCTTCGCGGCGCTAAAGTTTGGGCAGATCGTCCCATCAACACCTTAATCAATCGCGGTGATGTCGAAGGCGCCTACCGGCTATGGAAACATACCAATACGCTAACACCCCCGGTTGGATCGTCGAAAGTAATCGATGGCGAATTTGACGCTAAAGCCGGGCCGCCGTTTGGCTGGGATACATTTTCTGGCTCAGCTGGCTTGGCGGAAATCCGAGATGGATCATTGAGCGTACAATATTATGGCCGTCAGAACACTGTAATGGCCCGTCAGCTCCTCATGTTGCAGCCGGGCACTTACAGGCTCGAATATGCGATCGAGAATGCGCAAAAAGAACCCGCGGATTTAGCCTGGCGGATCGAATGCCTTGATAGCGGCGCGAGACTCCTTGAGCTCCCCTTTCAATCTTCATTTTCGTTTGAAGATGTGAATTCCAAAACACTAATTGTACCGTCGGCCAAATGTGCTGGCCAATGGCTGTCCCTTGCCGGACGCGCGATGGTGTCTCCCGAGACGCGGGCATCAGCGATAGATTATGTGAGAATTGTCCCGGCAGGTGCACCGTGAAAACTTGGCATGCCTTGTTGCTCCCGGCCTATCTTGCGATTTGCATTCTGCTGGGCGGCGCCAGCGATGGTGGTTATATTGCGAATTGCATTCTCCAGATCCTGGCGATTGCGATTATCGTTAGGTCGTTTCTGACCGTCCCGATATTTACCGTGCCGCGCCGCGATCGGATCATCACTTTAATCCTGATTTTCGGCCTTCTGGTAATGGCGCTGCAGTTCGCGCCGCTACCGTATGCTGTTTGGGCGTCGTCGGGCGAACGCGCGGCAATAGCTGGCATCGCCCGGTCGGCAGGCATTACGCCCGACCTTACGCTGATGACGTTGATGCCGCATGAAACGCTTAAATCAGTAGTTTGGCTTTTACCGGCAATTGGGATCTTTGTGGGAATGCGCGATTCTCGGGCATTTCGTAGTTCCTATTTGTTCTGGGCACTATTACTTGCCACGATTATCTCTGTCCTGATGGGTGCCTTGCAGATCGCAGGCGGACGGGAGTCACCCTACTATATTTACGACATCACCAATCACGGAAGCACGGTTGGCTTTTTTGCCAACAGCAATCACCTGACCACGCTATTGCTGATTTCGCTGCCTTTCCTGGCAGCAATAGCCAAGCAGTCTTCAACCCTGGAAGGCACACCGAAATCTGGCATCATTGCCCTATTTACCGGCGTGCTGGTCATTGTGCTTGCGGGCGTTGCGATCAATGGCTCGATCGCCGGTTATGCGCTTGTCTTGCCAGTGCTGGCGGCGAGTGGCCTGATGTTTGTGCCTCACACGCGTCAACGCCGGCTCTTCATCGCCTTGCTAATCCCCCTGGTGCTTGCCAGCATCGCGCTGGCCCTGAGCTCGCAAGAATTTGGGCAATCCCTGTATTTGGGCACTGACCTTGCCGCCGGCTCACGTGAAAGAATGTTTTCCTACACCTGGAGCGCGATCAAGGACTATTTCCCGCTGGGATCGGGGATCGGCAGTTTTGCCGAGATCTATCAGCAATATGAAGATCCGGCCGGCGTCACTCTTAAATTCGTCAATCACGCGCATAGCGATTATCTGGAAATCCTGTTGGAGACCGGGCTTCTGGGGGGATTGGTCCTTGGCGCATTTTTGTTGTGGTGGTCCTGGCGCGCTTACAAGATCTGGACTGCACGCGTTGTTGATCCATTCGCATGGGCGGCGGCAATTGCCACATGCACCATTTTGATTCACTCGATGTTTGACTACCCCCTGCGCACAGCAGCTATCAGCAGCATTTTCGCCATGAGCCTTGCCCTTATGGCCGGCTGGATGGAGGGGGCTCGCTTCCTGCCAAAACCCACGGCGATATCGCGTCTATGGGCATCCTTGAGGGCCTGAGCCAAATTGCAGGCAGTCTGCTTGTGCGCCATACCGCGTCGTAATAACTGCTGCCTGGCGCGCAGCCGATTGTTTCGAGGGGACGCAGTTACTGCTTGCCTCGCCCCAAGGTAGCTCAGCCGATTGGACCGTTTAGTCAGTGCGGTTTGAAAATCGCATCAACCGGTTCAGGCCCTAATAGAGGGGCATAGCTGGAGATGTCTCCGCCGGTCACGACCTCGTCGCCCACTTTCAACCATGCGTGCGCCTCGAACGCCGAACCCTCATTCTTGCGTGCACCAATGCAGATGGTCGCAGCAACGCCGGCCCCGGCCAGCCAGCTTTGTGCTGCCATTGCCTGCACCAAACAATCCGATCGCCAGGGTACGCGCGCGCCCATCAGAGGGACTGCGAAAGCTACCCGGCCAATCAACTGCCGGTCTTCATCGCACGCATCGGACGGGGCAATTGTCGGTTCCGCTTCGCGCCAGTTGGCCAAAAGTTCACTTGCGGCAATTGATGTCAAACGGCGGTTGGAAAGTGCCAGTTCGAAACATGCGCGCGCCAAATCGCGCCATTGCGCTGGTCCGAGCCTGGCGGCCTTGCGCAAATCGTTCAGCAACTTTGTCAACATTCTGGTCTGCTCACGCCTCGAACACGATGATTTGGTTTTTTTGGTATTAGAGTAAGCGCCGCGCATCGAGAGCGCCGATTGAGCCGCCGAACTGCTACGAGATCAATATGTAGATGCCGCCCCGGCGCACAACCTTGTTTCATATGGCCCAAGATGTTTGCCCGATTTGATTTGCGACCAGCATTTACAGCCGCTCCCAACTGCATAAGGACCCTCCCATTCTCAATGCTGCTCTCGCTTACCTGATCAGATGAGGCCAAACGATTGCTGAGAACTTCGGTCATGGCATTTTCCGGCTAATATCGCGTTGCTGCGTTTGGCCGGCGTTACCCGCACCTCGTGACAGGAGCAAATGCTTGTATTGGTCGGTGCGCCGCCCGCAATCTTAAAGTCTTTCGCGCGCCAATGTGCGAAAAACGCAAGCTGATCCAACTTTGGCAACCCTGTTTATTTCGCTCCGAACCCTGTCACCATCACCTTGATGGTCCGAAAGAAGATCAGAATATCGATCCAATGGGAAAAATTCTTGATGTAATAGAAATCGAACTGGAGCTTCGCCATGACCTCGCTCAAATCAGTGACATGCCCCTGATTGACCTGCGCCCAGCCCGTTATTCCCGGGCGTACAATGTG
>JBBKWK010000017.1:0-18417 GCA_037968915.1 Pontixanthobacter sp. | reverse complement strand
AGCGCATCCCTTTACTATGCAGACCCTGACGGCAACCAAATGGAATTTACCGTCGATTGCATGCCCAGCAAGGAAGAATGCGCTGCCTATTTTCACGGCGAGCAGATCGGCGACAATCCGGTCGGAGCAGAATATGACCCTGACGATTGGCTCGCCAGGATTCGCAGCGGCACGCCAGCAGATAAGCTTTTGGTAATTGATCCAGCTGCCGAAACCTCGCCGATCCGCGGCGCAATAGCAGAGGCTTCGTCATGAAACTGCCGGTGCGTCGCACGTGCACCGCATCAACGCCGGATGACGGCTACACCCCGACCATGTGATGGGGCTTCCAACCCAAGGACGGACGCAATGAACCAATCCAACCTAGCTATCGTCAAGGCTTTGTATGCCGCCTTTGCAGCAGGGGACATTCCAGCCGCGCTGGCGCTCATGGCAGATGACATCGTGTGGCACGAAGCGGAGAATTTCTCGCTGGCTGACCGTAACCCCTATGTCGGGCCGCAAGCCGTGCTGGAGGGTGTTTTCCTGCGTCTTGGCGAAGAAATGAACGACTTCGCAGTTGAGCCGGAGCGCTTCATCGATGGCGGCGACACGGTGGTGATGACTGGTCGCTACAGCGCTGTTGCCAAGGCTACCGGTCATCCGGTCAAGCCGCAAATCGTGCATATCTGGACGATCAAGGATGGCAAGCTCGCGACCTATCAACAGCATGTCGATACGCTGGGAGTGGCGCTGGCGACCGGCGCTGCAACCCGAATTTGAAGCGGACCGCGCCGGACGGGCCGACAATTTCTCTGGGGCCTGTGATATGAACTCGAGCACAGCGGCCACGGCCAGCTCCAAAAACGCCTCGGTCTGGATTTGGCCTCGCAGGCGGGGTCGGAAGTGTGATCGGACCGGGCATCCTGAGGGCACCGGGAGTTATTACCAATGAAGTGCCAGGCCCGCGGATCGCCATGGCACTGTGGTTCGTGGGCGGCATCTTTATTCTGCTGTCCACTGTCATTCCCAAGGCAGGCGGATTCTATGTTGCCTTCAGGGAAGCATTTGGCAACTCTATGGGTTTGCTGGCGAGGTGGGCAACATTTGCGGGCTATATGGCCGGTTCAGCAGCGGTAGCCATCGCTTGCGCCGACTTTTTGGGTGCAATTTCCCCCATTGGCCGCGTCGCATGCACAAGTCCTGGCAGAGTCAATTGCGCTGGTGGTAACGGCTCTGAACTGGATCGGAGTCAAGGAAGGCCAGTTGATCCAGATCATCGGAACATTCCTGAAACTGGGCCTGTTGTGTGTGGTGATTGTTGTCGCATTGATGGTTGATCCGGCACCGTCGGAGCTTGCTTGAACCGTCCATGCCAGTACTGGCGATGCAGTAACAATTGTTGGCAACATTACGGCCCTTCAGCTTATATTTGGCGCCTATGATGGTTGGTATAGCGCGATGTTCTTTGCCGAAGAGGACACTTCCCCTGGCCAGAACTTCGCGCGCGCAATTTTCCGGTCCGGTGTGATTGTCATGGCGGTCTATCTGGCGTTGAACGTCAGCATCTATATGGCATAGGATGTCGCCACCTTGCGGCAATCGGACCTGCCGGCCGCGCAAGTGGTGAAACGCAGCTTAGGTTCGATCGGGCAAACGCTTTGGTTCGGCGTCGCGGGTCGCGCCAAGCGCTATGTTATGCGGAAAGATCGTTGCTTGTTTGACATCTGTGTGGCCGTGTACCGCGTCGGTGCCCGAGATCGACGGAATGGCCGGTTCGCCGGCGGGGAGCGGCACGAAGGAGGCATCCCACATCTCGTCGGCGAGCTTCAGTCATTCGGATGTAAGAGCGAATTCGCCCCCATATGGAAACGAAACGTAACGTGACTTTGAAAGCAGCAATTACTTGGATGAACTTTTGCCCCACGTCTCACCGCGCATCTGGGACAACTGGCACCTGCCTGGGGCTGGTCTCAGTAATTATTGCGTAACCAAGGCTTTGACTACTTGTTGCAAAAGACACACAGTTTGCAGGATTTGGCTAGTTGTGAACGTTCTCTCTTGACACTTAGGCTGACGGGCTTAGTGAACGTTAACAATGAGCGTGTTGAATCAATGGCGCGCACCGACTTGGGGAGGATATTCTGATGGCACTTGTACGCGGCCGTTCCGTGGTTCGTTTTCTTTGCACTGCTTCCGGACTCGCGCTTTGCGCAGCTCCGTACACAGCATTTGCGCAAGCCGCCGACGCTGGCGCAGCGGAAGAAGCTGAATCGGCAACTGTTGCAGAAAATTTGATCGTCGTCTCTGGCATTCGCGCCAGTTTACGTGATGCTATGAACATCAAACGCAATGGTCAGGGTGTTGTTGATGCGATCTCTGCCGAAGATATCGGCAAGTTCCCCGACACCAACCTTGCTGAATCGCTCCAGCGCATCACCGGTGTTTCGATTGACCGCAATTCGGGCGAAGGTTCAACTGTGACGGTTCGCGGTTTTGGCCCGGAATTTAACCTAGTTACGCTGAACGGTCGGCAAATGCCGACGTCGAGCCTGGGTGATGGCGCTAGCCCGCCTTCCTCGCGTTCGTTCGATTTCGCCAATCTCGCCTCCGAAGGCGTTGCCGGCGTCGAAGTTTACAAGACTGGCCGCGCCTCCGTTCCTTCGGGCGGCATTGGGTCGACCATCAACATCCTCACGCCGCGTCCTCTCAATCGCCCAGGCTTTCATGGCAGCGTTGCGGTTAAGGGTGTACTCGACACGTCACGCAACGACGGCGATCCTATTACGCCGGAAGTTTCGGGCATCATCAGCGATACCTTTGCCGACGATACGATCGGGATCATGCTCAATGGTGTCTATCAGCGCCGCAAGGCGAGCGTGAATCAGGCAAATATCGGCTGGCGCGACGGCTATCTTGGTTGCGGTAGCGACTATGAGAACGAGTGGGGCGCGCTGCCCTGTAGTGCAAACGACTGGCGCGGTAATTTCAACAAGGTCACCAACCGGCCGGGCGCCACGGATGTTTACGCGGTCCCGCAAAACGCATCCTATGATATTTCCGACATTGATCGCGAGCGCATCAACGGTCAGGCAGTCCTGCAGGTCCGCCCGACAGATTCGCTGACGGCGACGATCGATTATACCTATTCGCAAAATACCATTGAAAATCGGACAAGCTCGGTTGGCGTCTGGTTTAACCATAATGACACGTCCAGCGCGTGGACCGATGGTCCGGTCGCCGGCCCGCTGTTCTATTCGGAGAATTTCGGACCAGGCCAGGGCGGGCCAACCGACCTTTCCTATAGCGGCTCGTTTGCCGCCAATCGCAGCATCAACAAATCGCTCGGCGCCAATCTCGAATGGAAGGGCCCCGATGGGATGACCTTCGCGCTCGATTACCACAATTCGAGTGCTGAATCGAAGCCAACCAACAAATTCGGTTCCAACATGTCCATCGGTACTGCGGTATATGGTCTTGCTGCGCAGGGTATCAATTTCGAGAATTATCTGCCGGTCATTTCCTACACTAACGTTGCCGGGGTTGATTCGAACGATCCGGCACTGAGATCCGCAACCGGTAATGCCTTCCGCAATGCCTATTCAAAGAATGATATTGAGCAGGTCAGATTCGACGGCGAATGGGAGGCCGATCTTGGCTTCCTCAAGAGCGTCGACTTTGGCGTGACATATACCGATAGCAAGGTGCGTTCGGCTTACGGTTTCATCCAGAACGATACCTGGGGCGGGGCCGGACCAGCATCGGACATTCCCGATGACATATTCTACCCGATTTCGATCCCGGACAAATTCGCGGGTCTGGCGGGCGCGAACGACCCCAGCATCATTCAGAGCTTCTACGGATTTGATTTTGAGCGGATGGCTCTGCTGATTGACGATCTATACGGCGTTTGCGGCGGTGACGGTGATTGCCTTGCCGATTATACGATCGACCGGCGCATTACCGAAAAGACTATCTCGCCCTATCTTGAAGCCAAGTTTGCCTTCGATATCGGCTCGGCCCCGGTTGGTCTGGTTACCGGGCTGCGCCATGTCGATACCACGGTAGATTCGTTGGCTCTCGTTCCGATCCCCGTGGCGACACAGTGGGTGGCAGATAACGAATTCACCATCACCTACGGGCCGGAGGCCGACTTCACACGGATCAAGGGCGGCTATAATTACTGGCTGCCGGCGATCGATTTCGATGTCGAGCCGATTGACAATGTAAAGGTGCGTGCATCCTACAGCCACACCATCACGCGTCCGACCTATGATAATCTCCAGGGCGGCCGGACCTTTGACCAACTGTTCCGTATCGGCGGCGGCACCGGCGCGCAGGGCAACCCCAGCCTGCTGCCGTTCAAGTCCGAAAACTTCGACGCTTCGGCTGAGTGGTATTACGATCAAGCCAGCTATATTTCGGTTGGTTACTTCCGGAAGAATGTCGAAAACTTCATCTCGCAAGACCGCATCGACGTGCAATTGCCGGGAATTTACAACCCTGCATCGGGTCCGCGTGCTGCCGCTGCCCTTGCAGCGCTTGGTCCGCAGGCGACGTCTGGACAAATTCGCCAGTACATCATCACCAACTTCCCGAGCACTGTGAATGGCGCAGCAATTTCCGGTCAGCCCGGGGATAGTCTGGTAAATTTCCAGGTCACTCTGCCGGTTAACAACGACCAGACAGCGACGCTTGATGGTTGGGAATTTGCGATCCAGCACAACTTCTGGGAAACCGGTTTTGGTGTGATCCTCAACTACACAATCGTCGATGGCGACGCTCGATATGACAATACCCAGCCGTACCGGGTCACGCAGTTTGCCCTGACCGGGCTTTCCGACAGTGCCAATGCGGTAGCTTTCTATGACAAGGGCCCGCTCCAGGCACGTGTCGCATGGAACTGGCGTGACGAATTCCTCGGCGGGACCGGGCCTAACCCGTTCTATGTCGAAGATTATTGGCAGATTGACGCGAGCGCCAGTTTCGAGCTCAGGGAAGGACTGTCTGTGTTCGGAGAAGTTATTAACCTGACGGGTGAAAGTCGCCGCGGCCATCGGCGGTCGGACAATGAGGCATTCTTCGCATCACCGGGCTATGCCCGATATGCAGCGGGTGTGCGCTTCACCTTCTAAGCTGCGGGACTTGAACGTTCGCAAATTATAAGGAAAGGTCGTCTCGCTCGCGCGAGGCGACCTTTCTGCTTATTGGCAGGTACAATTCTAGGAAGAGGGGTCAGGTGACGAAGCCGATCAGACAAGTCGTGATCTTGGGCGGCGGCACAGCCGGCTGGCTCGCCGCCTGCAGGCTTGCCGCGCGCGCTGGGGACGCACTTGAGGTAACACTCGTGGAATCGCCTGATATCGCAACAATCGGCGTTGGTGAGGGCACTTGGCCAACAATGCGCCGCACATTAGCGGCCATCGGCATCGGCGAGGCTGAGTTCGTGACCGCCTGCGATGCGTCTTTCAAGCAGGGCTCCCGCTTCGACGGTTGGGTTGATGGCAGTGCGGAGGATTCGTACCTCCATCCGTTTACACCACCAGCCACCGGGGAAATTCGTGCGCAGCTTGCGGCATGGCAGGAGGCGTCAGGAGAACAGTCTTTCGCCGCCGCCATGACCCCGCAGGCTCGGGTGTGTGCGGCGGCACTTGCGCCTCGGCAGGCAGCGGCGCCGGATTATGCTGGCGCGCTCAATTATGCATATCATTTTGATGCCGGGAAATTGGCCGCCCTATTGGCGGATCATGCAACACGCCGGCTTGGCGTGCGGCACTTTCGCGACGAGGTCGTCGGCGTCGAGAGTGCTTCCGATGGCTGGATCGAGGGGCTGGTCATGCGCTCCAGCGGAATGATCACGGGCGATCTGTTTATCGATTGCAGCGGCCTTGCGGCGGTGCTGATCGAGGGGCACTGCAAATCGGAATGGGTCGACCGCAGCGATGTGCTGTTCAATGATTGCGCGCTGGCGGTTCAGGCACCAGTTGCAGACACATCCTCGATTGCCTCACAAACCATCGGTACCGCGCATGCTGCTGGGTGGATCTGGGACATCGCCCTGCCCGGGCGACGCGGGATCGGCTGCGTCTATTCGTCGCGCTTCATGGATGACGCGGCGGCTGAGAAAACCCTGCGTTCCCACCTTGCAAGGCAAGACCTTGCCTGTGAAGCGCAGGATTTGCCGATCCGCAAGCTGACCTTCTCGAGCGGACATCGGCGCGAATTCTGGAAGGGCAATTGCCTTGCTATGGGTATGTCGGCAGGCTTCGTGGAGCCGCTTGAAGCGTCGGCCATTGTGATGATCGAACTCTCGCTTGATGCGCTACTCGCCAATTTCCCTTCGGGCCGGGCGGCAATGCCGCTCCATGCTGATCGTTTCAATACGCTGTTCACTCTGCGCTGGGACCGGATCGTAGAGTTTCTCAAGCTGCATTATGTGCTCAGCAGCCGCGATGAGCCCTATTGGCAGCACCACCGAGACGCGGCGACTGTGCCCGACCGTCTCGCGCAGATGCTGGAAATCTGGCGCGACCAGCCGCCTTCGGACTATGATCTTCCGATGGGGGATGAAATATTCCCGCCAGCAAGCTATCAATATGTTCTGTATGGTATGGGCTTTACCCTGCCGGGTGCAGGCTTTCCCATAGCCGGACTGAATGCAGCCCGGACCCAGATTGAACACACTTTGCAGCGGGGGCGTGCGCTGGCTGCCGCGCTTCCGGAAAACCGCACTGAATTAAACCGCCTCGCAGGCCTTGCCCGGCAGGCGGAAAAGGAAATGGCTGCGCAGTGACTCAACATGCAATTCTGGATACAGCCACCCATGGTGATCTTCGCATTTCGACTAAGCGCGGCGAGAGCCTAGGCGATGCGGTAATGAGTGCGCTGGCCGTGCCAGAGGAGTTCCGCCGCTTGCAGGATTGCTATCCGATCCTGTTCCGTCACGACCCCGCGAACGATAGTTATACCGCGCTTGCCATGTTTGGTTTCGAGCCGGGCGAGAACCTGTTTCTGGAAAAGGGCGAGTGGCAGGCGCGCTGCCTACCGCTTGCAATCGACATCCAGCCCTTTCTGGTCGGTCGTGACCGCAGCGGAAAAGGACAGGGGCAGGTCCATGTCGATTTGGCTAGCCCCCGGATATCCAACACCGGCGAAGGTATCCGGGTGTTTGACGAAGATGGCGCGCCGACACCCTATCTGGAGAATATTTCAGAACAGCTGGGGGCACTCGATGCCGGTTTCGTCCAATCAGCGGATTTTTTTGCGGCCTTGCGTTATCATAATCTGCTCGAACCCTTCACCCTCGAAGTGACGCTAAATGATGGTTCGAAGAATAATCTGATCGGCTTTCACATCGTTAACGAAGACCAGTTACGCACGCTCAATGCCGAGGCTCTGGGCGAGCTGCATGATGCAGGGTTCCTGATGCCGGTTTTCATGGCTGTTGCTTCGCTAACGCGGATCAATGATTTGGTTGATCGCAAGAACCGCAGGCAGGGCAATGGCTGAAGCCATTCCGGGCATATTTTCCAGCATGGCGCTGGTCCCGGAGATCGCCTTGGCCGATCCCGCCCGGCTCGGTGCGCTGCTCCAAGGCGCCGAACAGCCGTTCATTATTCGCGGATTGGTTGCCGACTGGCCGTTGGTTCAGGCAGGCCAAGAATCCGCCTCTGCCGCGCGCGATTATTTGCTCCGTCACCAGCGCAATCGCTCCTTTGCATTCTCGATCGGTGATCCGGCGGCTGGAGGCCGACTCTATTATAATGCCGCGATGGGAATGAATTTCCGTTCTGCGCGCGGCAAGCTGACCGAAATATTTGCGCAGATGGATGGCGGTGAACGCGGCGCGCTGAAAGGGCCGACTCCGACAATCTATCTCGCCTCCATCGATATTGGCGAGCATTTCGAAGGCTTGAGCGCGGAAAACCCGATCTCTCTGGGAAATCGGGATTGTTTGGAAAGCATCTGGATCGGTTCCGCTACGCGCATCGCAGCACATAATGATTTTCCTGACAATCTTGCCTGCTGCGCTGTCGGCAGGCGGCGTTTCACCCTGTTCCCGCCGGAACAGTTCCGTAACCTTTACCTCGGCCCGCTTGATAACACGCCTGCGGGCCGGGCCATTTCGATGGTTGATTTCCACGGCCCTGATTTTGATACTCATCCTCGTTTCCGCGATGCGCTCGAACAAGCGCAGTTTGCCGAGCTTGAACCTGGAGATGTGATCTACATCCCATCGATGTGGTGGCACCACGTAGAGGGGCTTGATCCGTTCAACATACTGGTCAATTACTGGTGGCGAGAGAGCCCACGGTGGATGGGCCAGCCGCAGAACGCGCTCAACCATGCAATCATGTCGATTCGGGATCTGCCCGATAAGGACAAGCAGATCTGGCGTGATCTGTTTGAGTATTATGTATTTGAAAATAAGGAAGATGTTGTGTCGCATATACCCGAAGAGGCGCGCAGCGTGCTGGGCCCACTCGATGCCGAAGGCGCGGGCCGCCTGCGCGCTTTCCTGATCAGGGCACTTAATCAATGAGTGCAGGGAAACCAAACAGCGAGAGTGAGCAACGCGTGCGGCGCTTGGTAATTGCAGGCGGCGGTACAGCTGGTTGGATGGCGGCAGCGGCCATGGCCCGTACTCTGGGGCCTGCGATTGATCTTGTATTGGTGGAAAGCGAAGCGATCGGCACCGTTGGAGTGGGCGAAAGTACCATTCCGCCGCTGATCACATTCAACCGCTTGCTCGGGATCAATGAAGCTGAATTCATGCGTGCGACGCAGGCGACATTCAAGCTCGGCATCCAATTCGACAATTGGAAGGAAAATGGCCACGGCTATTTCCACAGCTTCGGCCTGTCGGGCCGCGATCACTGGTCGGCCGGGTTCCAGCATTTCTGGCTCTATGCCCGCGAAAAGGGGTACAAGCACTCCTACGACGATTACTGCCTGGAACTCGTTGCCGCCTATCAGGAAAAATTTGCTCATCTGCCGGAAGATCGTGCGAATTACGCCTATCAGCTCGATTCCGGGCTTTACGCCAAATTTCTGCGCAAGATGGCAGAGGCTGATGGCGCCAAACGGATCGAGGGCAAGATCGCTCATGTCGAACTCGACAATGAAAACGGTAATATTGCGGCGCTGCTGCTAGATGGGGGCCAGCGGATTGAGGGTGATTTGTTCCTTGATTGCACCGGTTTTCGCGCACTGCTGATCGAAGGTGCGCTGCATGCTGGCTATGACGACTGGACCCATTATCTGCCGTGCGATTCAGCGATTGCGATGCAAACCGCAACGGTTGGTCCGCAAGTGCCGTACACCCGCGCCACCGCGCATGGGGAGGGCTGGCAATGGCGCATCCCGCTGCAGCACCGCACGGGCAACGGCATCGTCTATTGCAGCCGTTATCTCGACAAGGATGCGGCGCTTGAGAGGTTCATTGGAAATCTACAAGGCCAACAGCTTACGCAGCCCAATTTCATCCGCTTCACCACCGGGGCGCGGCGCAAGCAATGGTTCCGCAATTGCATTGCCATAGGGCTTTCGGGCGGATTTATGGAGCCGCTCGAATCCACCAGTATCCATCTGATCCAGCGTGCTATCCTGCGGCTAATCCGCATGCTGCCACTGCGGGAGGTGAGCGAGCGCGATGTCGCCGAATTCAACGATCAGCAACAAACCGACATGCTCCAGATACGCGATTTCCTGGTGCTGCATTACAAAGCGACCGAACGGCGCGATACAGCATTTTGGCGCCAGTGCGAGGCGATGGAAATTCCAGATTCACTGGCGCAAAAAATCGAACTGTTCCGTGAAACCGGGCGGGTCTTCCGCAAAAATGACGAATTGTTTGCCGAAAACAGCTGGGTGCAGGTGATGATGGGGCAGGGCATTATGCCGCAGGCCTATCATCCGATAGCCGCCAAGCTTTCCGATGAGGAGCTGGAGCGCCTTATGTCATCGCTTCGGGATAGCATAACCAAGACCGTGGCACAGATGCCCACACATCAGGATTATGTTGCGCGTTATTGCGGGGCAACCGAGCCGGCATGATCCGGTTTTTCGCTACCATCCAGCGCGCCATTTTTGGGTGTTGGCCACAAACACGCGGATTGAGCTTGTTATGATGGGCGGATTTGCCAAGGACGTTGAGGTCGATCAGGCGCGGGTCTGGCAATGCCAATGTGATGCTGGAGCCCAGGCGAACAAGCGTCAAATTTCAGGAGACAGGTAATGGCGCGTCGTCGTCAGGCGGTAACGATCAAGCATGTGGCAGCCGATGCCGGTGTGTCACTGCAGACGGTAAGCCGTGTAATCAATAGTGAGCCCAATGTGCGCCCCGCCATGCAGGAGAAGGTGCAGGCGTCGATTGATAAGCTGGGCTATGTTCCGTCCATCGCCGCGCAAAGAATGAGCGGATCGCACTCCTACCTGATCCTCGCCTTGAACGACCGCAAAAGGACCATCGCTGACTGGCGTGCGCGGGAAGGTACCGACTGGGTCGACCAGATGTTGATGGGCGGCATGATGGAATGTGCCAAGCATGGCTATCGGCTGATCTTTGAGCTGGTCGATACCCATAGCGACCATGTGGAGCGGGAACTGCAGGCGTGTATTGCCGCGCTGCAGCCTGATGGTGTGATACTGACACCGCCCCATTCAGACAATCCGCTGATCACCGGCCTGCTCAAACGCCAGAACATTCCTTTTGCTCAGATTGGGTCCACAGGCGAGATGGGCGGAATTTCGTTAATCATGGGGGACGAAGGTGCGGCGCGATTGGCCACTCGCTATCTTATCGATCTGGGGCATGAGCGGATCGGCTTCATCAAGGGCGATCCAGAATATAAGTTGAGTAGCTGGCGCAAGTCTGGCTGGAAGTATGAGTTGGAAGAAGCTGGCTTATCGGCCGAAGGACTTTGTGCCGAAGGCGATTTCACCTATGCATCCGGCGTTCAGGCGGCTCGGAAATTGCTGGAGCTTGATTCGAGGCCCACCGCGGTGCTTTCGAGCAGTGATCACATGGCTATGGCGATGGTGGATGTTGCACGCGAAAAGGGCCTTGAAGTGCCGGGCGATCTTTCGGTGATCAGCTTCGACAACACGCCGATGACGTTGTTTACCCGTCCTTCGCTGACGGCAATCGACCAACCTGTTGCCGAAACTACAGCGCGGGCGGTCGAACTGATCGTTGCGGCGAAGCGGGGTGAGGCTTTGCCCCAAGGGCCGACGATCATCCCTGCGGGATTTATCGTACGAGAATCAACTGCGCCGCCGCCCGGTGAATGAATGGTCAGCCGCGCCGCGATAGAGCCGGGCCCGATGTTTGCGCTCACCAACCGGCCCCTGGCCAGGTACGGTGTGGACAGCCATTGCCGTGAATGCTGCTTTCAAGCTCTCACTCCTGAAGGCGATTTGCGTCAGACACTGACTCGCCGCTGATATTCTGCGCTTACTCGCGGCAAATTCCGATAGGCTCTTGATTTTGCATTCTCCTAGTGTAGAACGTCTGTGAGAACGTTCCCAAAGAAAATTTCATAAATATAAAGAGGATGGGATGCAGGGAAAATTATTTGCTGTTGCTTGCTGCTTTGCGCTCGCAGCGTGCAGCCATAATCAGATCACAACTGGGCAATTTACGGACCGCACGGCTGTGGTTCAGGCCGATGCCTCAAGCGGCGCACCACTGTCAAACGCGGTCGCAAATCCCGCTGTTTGGCCGCAGGCTGGAAGTCCGTCTGCCCTGACTGACCAAGCCACTGAAAACCGGATTAGCGCGCTGCTTGCGCGGATGACTCTTGAGCAGAAAGTCGGTCAACTAATCCAAGCCGACATCAGCGCGATCACGCCGGAGGATCTGGCCCGATACCCGCTTGGCTCTTTGCTGGCCGGCGGCAACAGCGGCCCCTATGGCGATGAACGTTCAGATGCCGCTGCGTGGGATCGGATGATTCGGGAATTTCGGGCAATTTCAATGCGTCCTTCCAAGAATGGCGTGGCAATCCCAATCATCTTTGGGGTCGATGCAGTGCACGGGCACAACAACATTCCGGGCGCTACGATTTTCCCGCATAATATCGGCTTGGGTGCGGCGCATGATGTCGAAATGATCCGCAAGATAGGTGAGGTCACTGCAACTGAGATTGCCGGCAGCGGTATTGAATGGACTTTTGCCCCCACTCTGGCGGTTCCGCAGGATCCTCGATGGGGGCGGACTTACGAAGGCTATTCTTCCGATCCGGCAATTGTGGCTGCCTATGCTGGCGCAATGGTCAGTGGCCTGCAGGGCACACTCAAGGCAGGCGAACCGCTGCAGGCGAACAAAGTGGCCGCAACAGCTAAGCATTTTCTCGCTGATGGAGGAACTTCGGGCGGTAAGGATACTGGCGATGCAATTATTGACGAAGCAGAGCTGGTGCGTATCCACGCGGCCGGTTATCCGCCGGCAATAGATGCCGGTGCGCTTACCGCCATGGCCAGTTTCTCCAGCTGGAACGGGGTGAAAAACCACGGCAACAAATCCCTGCTGACTGATGTTCTGAAAGGCCGCATGGGGTTTGGCGGTTTCGTTGTCGGAGACTGGAATGGTCACGGCCAGGTTGCAGATTGCAGCATCACGGAATGCGCGCAGGCCATCAATGCCGGGTTGGATATGTTCATGGCACCCGATAGCTGGAAGGGACTCTATACCAATACGCTGCGTCAGGCGCGCGATGGCGTAATTCCGGCGGCGCGGCTGGACGATGCGGTGCGCCGCATCTTGCGGGTAAAGGCCAAGCTCGACCTGCTTGATGATCCGTTACGAGACCGCAGCAATTATGCCGCAATCGGCGCGCCGGCCCACTTGGCTCTGGCGCGCGAAGCCGTGGCGAAATCGCTCGTTCTGCTTAAGAATAACGGCTCTGTCTTACCAATACGGGCAGGCGCCAATGTGCTGGTTGCCGGACCCGGCGCGGATAATATCGCGATGCAGTCCGGCGGATGGACCATCAGCTGGCAGGGCACGGATGTGACCAAATCCGACTTCCCCAATGGCCGGACGATCTGGGATGGAATTTCTGACGCTGTTCGCGCCGCCGGGGGCTCCGCAACGCTGTCGGAAAAAGGCGATTTCGAACGCAAGCCAGACGTTGCTATCGTGGTTTTTGGCGAGCGGCCCTATGCCGAATATCAGGGCGATGTTCCAACCCTGGATTATCAACCAGCTGCAGCGCATGATCTGGAACTCCTGAAGCGGCTAAAGTCGCAAGGCATTCCAGTGGTTTCTGTGTTCTTGTCGGGCCGCCCAATGTTCACGAGTCCGGAAATCAACGCATCCGATGCATTTGTCGCGGCCTGGCTCCCCGGTACGCAAGGCGATGGGCTGGCCGATGTGATGATTGCTGGACGATCCGGCAAAGTGCCGCGCGATTTCACTGCGATATTACCATTCCATTGGCCCGCCGACGCGGCCTCTCCGGTAGAAAAACCGTTGTTCGCGCGCGGTTTTGGCATGACTTATAATGCGCCAGTCCAGCTTGGCACGTTGTCAGAAGACCTCGGCATTGATCTTGCCAAGGCCCTGAATGTCGAAAACTTCTTTTCGGGCGGCCGTGCGCGTGCGCCATGGAGCCTGTCCATCGCTGATGCGGGCGGCAAAAGGCCCATTGCGGCAAGTTCTATGACAAGCCCCGATGGCGGAATTTCCGTCCGATCAGTGGATGTCACCGTGCAGGAAGATGGCAAGGCATTCGTTTGGAATGGTTTCGGTTCGGTGGTAATCGATGGCCCGCCCGCCAATTTGCTGGCGCAACTTCAGCAAGGATCGGTCCTCAGCATCGGCTGGCGGATCGATGCGAAGGGCACAGGACAGGCGGATCTGGTTTTTGGGGATAGCCGCGTATCGTTGGCTTCCTGGCTGGCTGATGCTCCAGTCGGAACAATTACGAATCTTTCTATACCTTTGCAGTGTTTCGCCAATGGCGGCACCGGTTTTGCAAATGTGGGCAATGCGTTTATCTTGAGCGCTGACGCAGGATTTGCAGCTACCTTAATGAATGTCGAGATTGGGGCACCTGTCCAATCGGCGGATTGCCCACCTTTGGCGAAATAATTACAAAACGCGCCGCACTTAGGACGGCGCACTGGGAGACAGAATATGGCCTTGGCCCCGGCAGTTTCGAGCAGCACCGACTCCGTCCCATTGGACGACGAGAGTTCGCCAATCCACGCCCCTGGGTTGCAGGGCTTTGTCTTTGCCCTGTTCTTCATTTTTGGTGGTATCACGTCGCTGAATGACGTTATCATTCCGAAGCTGAAAGAATTATTCACACTCAATTACACGCAGGCAATGCTGGTGCAATTCTGTTTCTTTGCCGCCTATCTGGTGATTGGCATTCCGGGCGCGAAACTGGTCAAGAAAATCGGTTATATGCGCGGCGCGGTCGCCGGGCTTCTCACGATGCTGGTTGGGTGCCTGCTGTTCATCCCCGCATCGCAAACTGCGACTTACAGCCTTTTTCTACTTGCCCTGTTTGTCCTCGCGAGCGGGGTGGTGCTGGTACAGGTGGTGGCGAACCCGCTGATCTCTCTGCTTGGTCCATCGTCGACATCGCACAGCCGTCTTACCTTTGCGCAGGCATTTAATTCGCTGGGCACCACGGTATTTCCGATCGTTGGCGCGATCCTCATTCTGGGAACCTTGGCAACGGTCAGCGCGGATCAATTGTCCGGCGCTGAACTCGATGCTTATCGCACGGCAGAAAGCCAGGCGATCGTAACTGGCTATGTCGGGATTGCAATTGCGTTGGCTGTGGTAGCCGCCGTGGTGTGGATGTTCCGTAATAAACTTCAGGGCGAAAAGCATGAACCGAGTTCTGCGCTGGGCGGGGTTGATCTGCTGCAGCGCCCGCGGTTCGGATTCGGCGCATTGTGCATCTTTCTTTACGTGGGAGCCGAAGTGTCGATCGGTTCGCTGGTCGTCAACTACCTTATGCAGCCCGGTGTTATGGGCTTGCAGGAACAGGCAGCGGGCAAGCTGATCGGACTGTATTGGGGCGGCGCAATGGTTGGCCGCTTTATCGGATCAGCCATCCTGCGCGTGGTGAGCCCGGGCAAAGTGTTGGCACTCGTTGCTATCGGCGCCATCACGCTAATTGTAATTTCCACCAACACTACCGGCGTGGTTTCTGGTTACAGCCTGCTGGCCATCGGACTGATGAATGCGATCATGTTCCCAACAATCTTCAGCCTTGCCTGCGAGAAACTTGGCAGCCGTGCGGCCGACGGATCGGGGATCATCAATGTCGCCATCTTTGGTGGTGCGGTGATCCCGCTGCTCACAGGTGTGATTGCTGATTTGAGCGGAAGTCTTGCTTTCGCCCTGATCTTGCCAGCAATTTGCTATGCAATCATCGCCGGGTTTGGTGTCTATGCTCGCAAACCGGCGGTTGCCTGATCGGCCGGTTCACTATTGTCCTGCCAATAGGAGGCTTGCAAAATGCAAACCACCAGATTGATGATGATTGCTGGTTTGCTGGGTTTTGCATCCTGCCAGGCTGCGGCGAATTCGGTATCTACGGGGGCGGGGCCAGCAGAGCAGGGCTGGCAAGACGGTAAGCTTCTGTTCGCGGACGAATTCAATTCTGACCAGCTAGACCGAACAAAATGGAATGTGGTTGGCCCGGAATTTTGGGTAAATAATGAACAGCAGGCCTATATCGATGCGCCGGAAACTGTCCGACTTTTGCCTGATGGTGCGGTGGAAGGCGCCGATAGCGGCGTTCTAGTTTTGCAGCCGAATTTCCGCAGGAATTACCGGACGCCCACCGGACGCTTGGTAGATTTTGTATCGGGGCGGATTAATTCGCGCGGCAAGTTTGATTTCACCTATGGCCGCGCCGCCGCCCGCATCAAAATGCCCGACGCTGTAGGGGTCTGGCCCGCATTTTGGTTGCTCGGCAACGGGCAATGGCCTGAAACTGGCGAAATCGATATTATGGAATATGTCGGCGAGGCCGACTGGACCGGTGTCGCGTTGCACGGAGAGGGGTATTCCGGTGAAACACCTTTGGTCGACAAACAATTCTTCACGTCTGATACGGATGTTACCCAGTGGCATGAATATGCCGTTGAATGGACACCGGATCAAATCCTGTTCACGGTTGATGGCCGGCTGACCTACCGCGCAACCCGCGCAATGGCCGAGCATTACGGGACATGGAGTTTCGATACTCCTAAGTTCGTAATCCTGAATTTCGCCCTCGGCGGCGCGTATCCTTACAAGACGAACGGAGTTGAAAAGCCGTATTCTGGCCTAGCAACCTCGACGGTTGAACGGATCAAAAACGGCGACATCGCGATGTATGTGGACTGGGTTCGCATTTACGGCAGTAAGTGAACGCTGCAGCGTTGGTAGGGCTAATCTGCCGGGCGTGTACCGGACGAACGCTGCCCGCTCAGTTCGCCTACCGCTCAGGCCCCTCCCAATAGGCTGCACGCAATTCGCGGAGAAGGATTTTGCTCGCTGGGTTGCGCGGAAACGTCATTTAAAACGCGAAACCCCGCTTGCACAGGCAGTGGAATTCGATCCCGACTTTGTTGAGGGCTGAACATGAAATTATCACCTCGCGGCCTAGCGCCTTACTGTGAATGTGCACAAGAATGATCGACATGATCTCCGGCCGGAAGGAACCCAATTCATGTTATCGGACGCATTCCCCGCGCCAGAGCAGTCAATAATATCGTGGCAAGCAGCGCAAATACGGCCAGAACCGCGAAAAGTCCGGTGAAACCAAAGACGGGAACCAGAGCCAACGCTAGCCAAGGCATAATCATCGAAGGCAGCGTGTTGGTCAGGTTGAAGATACCGAGATCACGCCCTCTGCGCTGCGGCTTCGGCAATACGCGAAGTGTCTGTCCTGTATGAAGAGAAAGGAACACCGCGGCAGGCAGGCTAAACAGCAGATAGCCCGCGACCGCCCATATAATCGATCCGGACAATACTATCACCAACAGTCCGCAGGTGGAGATACCGGCAAGTAAAGCGAGCGGGAGGAATGGTCGTTCAAACCGGTCAGACAGCCGGCCGATGATCAGCGCCACCGGCACTGCGACGACCAAAACGAAGCCAAATATGCGCGCCGTAAACTTTTCATCCAGCGACGGATCGACCGAGCGGAACCAGAATAGCAGAAAAGCAAACAAGGTCGCCTCCGAAATCTGGATCATCAGCCTGGCTATCCACATCCGCTGGATCGTTGATCGGCTGCGCGGCGGACCTTTTCGATGCGCATTGTCAGCAGCCTTTTTCTGCGCGGAAGTTACTTCTGTCACAAGATGCGGCATGTCCGTTGGTCGTGCGAACAACAGAGCAGGAAGCACCATCACGGCAACCATCACTACAACGATTGTCAGGCGCGTATCGGGGGTGCCGAAAACTGGCAAAGTCGCCACTACACCAGCGAGCGCTCCAAGTGCGGGCGAAAATACGAGAAGACCGCCCAGCCAACCCTTTTGCGCATCGGGCACGCAGTCGCCCGCCCATGCGGCAAGCGGGGCCAGCATCATGTTCAGGCCGATCTGCCAAACTGCCACCAAGGCGATTAACGATCTAAGGCTGGTTGCTGCCGGGATTGCCATCAGCCCTATGCTCGACAGAATCAGGCCGGCCATTATCCAGCCGCGCCTGTTCCGCGTCACATCGCTTAGCCAGCCGAACGAAATATTCGCTACACTGGCCGCGATCGCACCGGCAAGACTTACATAGGCAAGCCATTCGATATCTTGGGTTCCGGCAAGGGCGGCCACACGCATCGGCAGCAGTAAGGTAATGAACGGCACAAATGCGACCGATCCTCCCGCCGCCGCAAGCGCATACAGAAACAGGAAGCGCGAATGCTGGCGTGACGCCACTCCTGGCATTTTAGGAAGTAGATACGCAAATTGGAGGGGTTGCGGGGGAATCGCGAATGATGGGTTCCGCTTCCACCAGCACTGAGCCGTCCGGCCGTTGCCCCGATTTCTTTTGCTCGATCAGCAACTCCACTGCGCGGGAGTTCGCCTTGGCAATAGGCTGGTCAATCGCCGTCAAAGCAGGCTGGCTGAACCGCACTGCAGGCGGAATGTCGAAACTGATCACCGAAAGCTCGCTTGGTATCGCTAGCCACATTTCGCGCGCGACCTCCATCACAGCCAGCGCCATTTGATCGTTGCAGGCAATGATTGCGGTTGGACGTGCAGACCGCTCCAACAACAAGCGCGCCGCGGCCATGCCGATATCATCGCTCAAATCACCCGGTACCAGCAGCTCGTCGGCCGATAGATCGGCGTCCACCATTGCAGAGCGCCAACCATCAATCCGCCATTGGCTCAAAACATATTCGTCAGAGTCGGCAATCATCGCGATTTTGCTATGGCCCAGTTCCAGAAAATGTCCAGTCGCCTTTCTGGCGGAGC